>CAZAIY010000039.1:0-8308 GCA_964485295.1 uncultured Oxalobacter sp.
TGATCGTGCTGCAGGACAGCCATCCTGAACTGGAAGAAAACCGAAGAGTTTTACAGGAAAAAATTGAAGCGCATGCAACGGAACTGGCACAAATGGATGCCCGCTTGTCTGCCCTGATTCAAATTCAGGAAAGTTCCAGGGCACATGAAGAAACGAAACGCTGGCTCGAAAAGTATGAACTTTCCGATTTGCCGCCCGTCTGGACTTCGCTTCAAATTGAAAGTGGTTGGGAGGTTGCCCTGGAATCGGTTTTAAGTGACCGTTTGTTTGCCCGTGAAATGTCCCGGCTGGAATGGGCTGAATCCTTTATGAAGGATCCTCCTGCGACCAAAATCAGCTTTTTCTCTTCGATACAGCTGGCACAACAAAAACCCGAAGAAAAACCGGATCAAAAAACAGACAGTCTGATTCCCTTTTTTAGCCTGTTTCAACTGCAGGATGGGCGATTAAAACCCGTTCTTTCAGAATGGGTACATCATGTTTATGTCGCAAAGGATTTGAAAGAAGCGCTTTCCAATCGGCCGTTTTTGCCGGAAGGAGCCTGTTTCGTGCTGAAACAGGGGCATATGATTGATCGTCAAAGCATTCGTTTTTATGCCCCTGAATCGGAAAAGGAAGGCATCTTTACGCGTCAGCAGGAAATTGAAAAGCTGGGCATTTTGCTTGAGAACGGACAAAAACTGTTACAGGATGAACGTATTCAGTTTGCCCAATGGGAGTCGCGAATTGCCCAGTCCAGTCAGGCTATTCAGCAGGCGCATCAAAAAGCAACCGAGTTGACAAGAGAGTGGCATACGATTCAATTGCAGCTTGTGAAACAGACTGAATTAAGGGAAAGATATGCCCAGAGAAACAGTCAGATTGAAGTCATGCTCGATGAAATGGCCCTGCAGGAAAAAGAGCAAAAGGAAATATTGGAGGCAGAGGAAATCCGTTTGAACGAACTCGATGTTTCGCTTTCTCATATGCAGGAAAAGGAAGAAGCGGCACGAAATGTGTTATTGGAAAAGGAAGAGGCCTTGCATGCTTTGCGGTTACGTATTCGTGAAAGTGAAAGTACCCTGCAGGAAACCCGGTTTGCCGAAAAAACGTTAAAAAACAGAATCGATGAACTGACAAGACATATCGAAACAGCCAAAGAGCAGGCAAACCGCATGTCTATCGATATGAAACAGGGTCAATTGTCCCTGCAGGAACTGGATGACAAAATCGCGCAGGAAAATCTTCAGGTTTTACTCAATCAACGTCTGGATCAGGAAAAAACGCTGGTTGCCTTAAGACAGAATCTCGATGAGGTGGATAAAAAACTGCGCCAGGCCCAGGAAGAGCGCATGGCAACGGAAAAACATCTCCAGCCGCAAAGAGACCGTATCGTCAATATCCGGTTGAAGGAGCAGGCTGCCAGAATCAATGTCGAGCAATACGCCAAAAAACTGGAGGAAGCGGATGCGGATGTTGTTACTTTGAAGGAGTTGCTGCATAAAGGTTTGAAACCGGCCTTTTTAGAGGCGGAAGTCAGTCGGCTGGCGCAGGAAATTATCGATCTCGGAGCGGTTAATCTGGCAGCGGCAGGGGAATTGTCGCAAGCCGAGCAAAGAAAGCATTCTCTTAATGAGCAGCACCAGGATTTAACATCAGCGATTGAAACACTGGAAGATGCCATCAGAAAAATTGATCGGGAAACACGAATTTTGCTGCAGGAAACCTTTGATAAGGTCAACGGACATTTATCCGAACTTTTTCCGATGCTTTTCGGTGGCGGCATATCCAGTCTGATTATGACGGGGGACGAGATTCTGGATGCGGGTGTTCAGATCATGGTCCAGCCCCCGGGCAAAAAAAATGTTTCCATTCATTTATTGTCCGGCGGTGAAAAAGCTTTGGCCGCAATTGCACTGGTATTTTCTTTGTTTCAGTTAAATCCGGCTCCGTTTTGCCTGTTAGACGAAGTGGATGCGCCTTTGGATGATGCAAATACGGAACGTTTTTGCAATATGGTCAGACGAATGTCTGCAAAAACACAGTTTTTATTCATTTCTCATAATAAAATTGCAATGGAGATGGCGCAGCAATTGATTGGTGTCACAATGCAGGAACAGGGGGTATCGCGCATTGTCTCTGTTGATATTGAAAAAGCAACCGAATTTTCTAGTGAGGTTCAACTAGCATGACAGAATTGCAGATCTATCTGATTGTCATTGGTATTGTCATTATTGTTGGTGTTATTGTCTATAACAAATGGCAGGAATATCAGGCACACAAAAAAGTCCAGCGGGCTTTCGCTAATGCACCTGAAGATGTTTTGATGCAATCCGCTTCGGATGAGGAGGGATTTCGTAAAGAACCCGGTTTTTTCCAAAATACGGTAGAAGGGGTCAGTTTGGAAAATCCGGTCAGGGATGCCTCAATATCCATTACCGGTTTAAATCATGCTTTTGATGAGGAAAACGTCAGGGAAGCAGTCGAAACAGAAGAAAATGATGTGGAGGAAATAGAAGAGATAAAACCGGTATTATCCGAAGAGACCCATCTGGAACCGTACATTGATTTGAATGAAACGGAAAAACCGGCAGCCACTCAATTGATTCCTGAACCCAAAATGGATGAGGTCGACTTTATCGCCGCAAAAACGATACCATCGTCTTTTTTGGCAACCCCTGTTGTTGATGATCTGATTGATTATCCTATCCCGCTCAATTTGGAAGAACCGATTCGGGGAGAAAAATTGTTGCCGTTAATGCAGTCCCTGCGCTATACCAGAAATAACAAGCCCATTCATTTTATCGGGCTGGTTCGTGATATGGAAACCGGAAAAGAGTCCTGGCAGTCGATTGTCCATGGAGGAATCTATCATCAATTGAAAATCGGTGTGCAATTGGCCAACCGCACAGGATATTTGAATGAAATTGAATATTCCGAATTCATGACGCGATTAAGGCAGGTGGCAGACAGTATTGGAGCCGAACCTGAAATTCCCGATATGGTTGAGGTTATCCAGGTGGCGCGAAGTCTTTATCAGTTTGTTGTGGAACATGATGCCAGATTGGGTATCAATGTCAGAACAGGTGGTGCGCCATGGTCTGTCAAAACACTGGTTGCGGTACTGGAACGCCAGAATTTCGATTTGAGACCGGATGGCTTTTTTGTCATGCATGATGAAGACGGTGGCGTTTTATTTACGTTGGCGATGAATGCTTCTCCTGCTGCCGATACGGCAGGACTTTTAACCCTGCTTTTGGATGTGCCCTGCGTGGCACAGGAAAAAAATGGCTTTGTTGCCATGGTGCAATGTGCCAAATCCCTATGTCAGCGTTTGAACGGGATTTTGGTTGATGATGATGACAAAATGCTCTCTGATCCCATGCTTGAGGATATTGCCAGTCAGGTCAATGTTTTTTATGAAGAAATGACCCTGGCTTTGATTCCGGCGGGTTCTGTTCGTGCGATGAGATTATTCAACTGATGTATGCAGGAAGATCTTTTTAACGAAGTGGGTACCAATAGTCCTCGGGAAAGAGTCGCCTGGTTGCGAAAAGAACTTGGCCGTCACAATTATGCCTACTATACCCTGGACAATCCAACGATTCCTGATGCGGAATACGATCGTCTTTTCAGGGAGTTGCAAAATCTGGAGGCAAAATATCCCGAATTGATGTCCCTGGATTCTCCCACGCTTCGGGTCGGCAGTGTTTCCTCGACACAGTTTGATCCTGTTGTCCATCAGATGCCGATGTTGTCCTTGCAAAACGGGTTGAGCCGTGATGAAGTCAAGGCATTTGATCATCGTATACAGGAGCTTTTAAATCAGGAAAACGTCGAATATGAAGCCGAATTGAAGTTTGATGGGCTGGCTGTCAGCCTGCGTTATGAAAAGGGTTTTTTGGTTCAGGCGGCAACGCGGGGAGACGGTCTGACAGGAGAAGATGTCACCGCCAATATCCGAACCATTCGAAGTATTCCTCTTGCATTGACCCTGCCCAATCCCCCTTTGGTTTTGGAGGTAAGAGGGGAAGTCATGATGTTTAAACCGGCATTTTTGCAGTTAAATGAAATGCAAAGAAAGGCGGGGCAAAAGACATTCATGAATCCCAGAAATGCCGCTGCCGGCAGTTTAAGACAGAAAGATCCTGCTGTCACAGCAGGCAGAAAACTCGATTTTTTTGCCTATGGAATCGGAATGACTGAAGGAATAAAGCTGCCGGATACGCAGTCAGCCTTACTGGACTGGCTGGAAAAAGCGGGTTTTCCGGTTTGTCCTGAAAGAACCGTTGCCTTGGGCTTGTCCGGATTGATGTCTTTTTTTGAAAAAATAGAAAAGGAAAGAGACAGTTTGCTTTATGAAATTGACGGTCTTGTCTATAAAGTAAACAGTCTGGCGTTACAGCATCAACTGGGTTTTGTCTCCCGGGCGCCTCGCTTTGCCATTGCCCATAAATTTGCGGCGCAGGAAGCCTTGACCAAAGTATTGGATATTGATGTCCAGGTTGGCAGAACAGGGGCCTTGACGCCGGTTGCCCGTTTGGAACCCGTTTTTGTGGGTGGAGCCAATGTGACCAATGCGACTTTACATAACGAGGATGAAATCCGTCGAAAAGATGTCCGTATAGGGGATACGGTTATTGTCAGACGGGCAGGGGATGTGATTCCTGAAGTGGTGTTGCCGGTTTTGGAAAGAAGACCGGAAAATGCAAAAGTCTTTCATTTGCCCAAAGTCTGTCCGGTATGTCAGTCTCCTGTGATAAAAACGGAAGGCGAAGCGGTTATCCGTTGTTCAGGAGGATGGATTCGTTGTCCGGCACAAAAGAAAAGCGGACTGGCGCATTTTGCATCCAGAAAAGCAATGGATATTGACGGTTTGGGTGAACAGTTAATTGAGCAGCTTGTCGATAAAAATTGGGTCAATACGGCAGCGGATCTGTATCGGATGAAACCGGAGGATTTTGCCAGTCTGGATCGAATGGCAGCCAAATCTGCCCAAAATCTGGTGCACTCACTGGAGTTATCCAAAAAAACAACATTTTCCCGTTTTTTATATGCCTTGGGTATCAGACATGTAGGGGAATCCACTGCCCGTTCCCTGGCAAGGCATTTTGGTTCCCTGCATAAATTGCGTGAAGCGACCGAAGAGGATTTGCTGGCTGTCAATGATATTGGTCTGACGGTGGCGGCCTCTATCAGGGCATTTTTTTCTGATCCAATGAATGTTCAGCTGATTGAACAACTCAAGGCTTGTGGTATAACTTGGGAAGAAAATGAATCAGGTGAAAAGGAACCGTTGCCTTTGGCAGGAAAAACTTTTGTGCTGACGGGGACTTTGTCATCCCTGTCAAGGGAAATGGCAACAGAAAAAATTCAGGCATTGGGTGGGAAAGTCAGCGGTTCTGTTTCGGCGAAGACCTCGTTTCTGGTTGTTGGACAGCAAGCCGGCAGCAAACTTAAGCGTGCCGAACAATTAGGTGTTTTAATACTGGATGAAAATCGTTTTAAAGAGTTGATACATGAATAGAAAAGTGACCAAGGCTGTTTTTCCGGTTGCCGGTTTTGGAAGCCGGTTTTTACCTGCGACCAAAGCACAACCGAAAGAGATGTTACCCATTGTTGACAAGCCTTTGATTCAATATGCGGTTGAAGAAGCGGTATCGGCCGGCATTACCGATATGATTTTTATTACCGGGAGAAATAAGCGTGCCATTGAAGATCATTTCGATAAAGCCTATGAACTGGAGTCCGAACTGGAAATGGCAGGTAAAGTGACTCTTTTAAAACAGATACAGGACATTTTGCCTTCCAATATTAATTGTCTATATATCCGTCAACAGAACATGCTGGGTTTGGGGCATGCTGTTTTATGCGCCAAACCGGTTGTGGGAAATGATCCATTTGCGGTTATTCTGGCAGATGACTTTATGGATGTCCGTCAAGGACAGTCCTCTGTGATGAAGCAGATGATTGATGTCTATGAAAAGGAACAAAGCAGTATGGTTGCCGTAATGCATGTGCCGAAGGAGCATACCAGACAATATGGTATTGTTGCATCATCGCCTTACATGCAAAATCTGGAATTTGTGAATAAAATTGTGGAAAAGCCTTCTCCTGAAGCAGCACCATCGAATATGGCGGTAGTGGGCCGTTATATTTTAAATGCCTCCATTTTTGAACATCTGGCAAAATTGGGTAAAGGTGCCGGAGGAGAAATACAGCTGACGGATGGTATTGCAAGCCTGTTAAAAGAAGAAAAAGTGCTTGCGTATCGCTATCATGGCCGTCGCTATGATTGTGGTTCCAAGATTGGCTATCTTCAGGCAACCGTTGCTATGGGACTGAAACATTCGGAAGTAAAAGAAGAGTTTGAAAAATTCATTAGAAATCTCAATAGAGAATAAAAAGGATAAAAAATGGCCGTAAGAGAGATTTTGAGAATGGGTGATCCCCGTCTTTTGCAGCAGGCAAAACCCGTTACCCGGTTTGGAACACCGGAATTACAGGCACTCATTGATGACATGTTTGAAACAATGGCCGCCGCCAATGGTGCCGGTCTTGCCGCACCGCAGATTGGAGTTTCGTTGCAGCTGGTTATTTTTGGGTTTGACGATAATCCGGAAATGTCGGAAGACTATGCCATCCCTAAAACGATTTTAATCAATCCGAAAATCCGGATGATGGGCGATAAAATGAACGAAGCCTGGGAAGGTTGTCTTTCTTTACCTGGTATGCGCGGTGTGGTTCCAAGATGGGCGAAAATCCATTATGAGGGATATGACCAGTTTGGCCAGAAAATCAGCCGTGAGGCAACAGGCTTTCATGCAAGGGTCGTACAGCATGAATGTGATCATTTAAATGGCATTTTGTATCCCATGCGGATGGATGATTTGTCTTTATTTGGTTATATTGACGCAATGGAAGCCGCTGTTCCGAGAGAATAATTCCATTTTATCAGTGTTGCGTGGTTTGAGACGGAATCTGGCAACAATCGAAAAGAGAGGATTATCGACAGCCAGATTGAGCTAATTAGGCAGTCTTTAACAGACATAAGCGAAAAAGCGCGTTTGTCATCCGTTGAAAAAATATTGGGTACAGAAAGGTTATTATTGAATCCTTTTGCATTTGCGGGCTACAGCAGCAATTTTTGATGGGCATTGGGTTCGTATCAAAACTGGTTGCATGATGTCAACAGTACATGAATCCGGATAGTCGTCGACAATGTATTTGGTGGCAGAAACAGATGCAAAATGCCTTTATTGATCAAATTATGCTGGAATCCTTATCTGATATAGATGGATGGATAGTGTGAAACGTGGAGATATTGTTACAATTGGAGTACAGGAAAGTTCATAAAATCATTGAAATTTACATTCCTGTTTTTCAGACTGTTGACAAAGCCCTTTCGTAAGAGAAGTTTTTGATGTGGTTGAGATCTTAAAACTTTTCATTCAGGTCCAGGTAACGCCATTGACCGGTGGGGAGATTTCCAAGCTTGATGTTGCCAATACGGATGCGTTTAAGTCCAATGACTTTTAATCCAACGGCATCACACATACGGCGAATTTGCCGTTTTTTGCCTTCCCTTAAAACGATACGAAGCTGATCTTCATTTTGCCAGCTAACTTTAGCCGGGAGTAAAGGTTTTCCGTCCAATTGAAGACCATGCCGCAAAAGATGGAGTTTTTCTTCAGGCAGTTTCCCGGGATGAAGATGTTTTACCCTGACAAGATATTCTTTTTCGATATCAGTTTCTTTATGGATCAGTTGTTTGGCAATACGGCCATCCTGTGTCAGAACAAGTAGGCCGACAGAATCAATATCCAGGCGCCCGGCAGGAACCAGACTCTGCAAATGTTTGGGATGAAATGCTTTTTTTGTCTTATCTGCAGCCCAGCGTGTTTTTTCATTTATAAGAGTAACAGCAGGCTTATATCCGTCTTCTGCCTGTCCGCTGACAAAACCGACGGGTTTATTAATCAGAATGGTGACTTTTTGGGATTGCTTGGCCTGTGCTTTTTTGTCAATGGTAATTTTTTGTTCAGGATGAATTTTGGTTCCGAGTTCAGAGATAATCTGACCATCAACCCGTACCCATCCCTGTTTAATCCATTCGTCCGCTTCACGACGTGAGCAGATTCCCAATTCAGACATGCGTTTGGATAAACGGATAGAATCAGTCATAACAGATCATTCATACACTGAGAATGTTAATAAGGTCGGTTTCAAGTTGCAGCTGGTTTTTGGAATTTTTCAAAAAAGCGCCATCAATCAGGAAAATATCTTCCACACGTTCTCCTAAAGTCATGATTTTGGCAGTATGCAGATT
>CAZAIY010000040.1:0-8072 GCA_964485295.1 uncultured Oxalobacter sp.
CCGCCTGAAACAAGCCTGCCTATCCGCAGTTTGGGACCCTGCAAATCCGCCAAAACGGCAATAGGCCGGCCGCATATTTTTTCCACTTCCCGCACGATTTTATATCGTGCCAGATGTTCCTCGTGTGTTCCATGACTGAAATTAAAACGGAAAACATCCACTCCGGCTTCAAAAAGCTTCTGAATGGTTTCCCTGTCCGAACTGGCCGGCCCCAATGTCGCAACTATTTTTGCTTTACGTTGACGTCGCATAAAACCTCTGATTCACGTTTGAATTCAAACCAAAATTGACTGGTTTAATTTCCCTGCCCCAGGCCCGAATAAAAAAGGAAATTTTTACATCCGGTGCGATGCAATCCAGTCAAGTCCCTCGATAGTGGTCGTTTCAGGATGATATTCACAACCTATCCAGCCATCGTACCCCAAAGCATCAATCCACTTGAAAAGGAAACGATAGTTGATTTCACCTGTACCGGGTTCATGGCGACCCGGATTATCCGCCAATTGCATATGCCGGATCATGGCGATATGGGTCTGAATCGTTTTTGCCAATTCCCCTTCCATTCTTTGTGCATGATAAATATCAAACTGAATGAAAGCATTGTCCGAACCACTGTCCCTAATTAAATTGACTCCTTTTTCCGTGCTGCTCAAATAAACTCCCGGATTATCCTTATTATTTACCGGCTCAACCAGAAGCCGTAATCCGGCCTTTTTCAATTCATCCCCTGCAAATTTGATGTTATCGGCAAAGGTCTGATAAATTTTATCTTCCGAAACCCCCTCCGGTATTAGGCCGCCCAGACAATTCAACTGTGTAGCACCCAGTTTTTTTGCCGCATCAATTCCTTTTCCCACCCCTTCCTGAAACTCGTTTATGCGATTCGGATTGGCTGCAAGCCCTCTGTCACCGGCTTCCCAATTGCCTGCCGGAAGATTGAAAAGCACCATTTCCAGGCGGTTGGATGCCAATTTTTCCGCTATCTGATCCAGATCAAAAGCATAGGGAAACTGAAATTCAACCCCTTTAAAACCGGCTTTGGCGGCTTCATCAAATCGATCCATGAAAGCCACTTCCCTAAAAAGAAGTGTCAAATTGGCACAAAATCTGGGCATGTTTTTTCCTCTGTCCGTTGTTATTTTTTATTTAGTTTATCCCCAAACATCCTGATCTGAAAACCAGAAATAAAGCGATTTCCGGCTTTATTTACCGATCCAAAAGAAATCCCTTCGCATTTTTAACCTGTTTTACGACAGATCAGTTGCCTGCATGATGCGTCATGCAGGATTTTTCATACCGGTTCACTTTTTGATTTGTTCTGCTTGAAAAATGAAAAGACAAGGGCGCTTTGAGAAGTACGACAGATTTTCATACCTGTCTTTCATACCCGTCAAAACGCCCTGAAAGAAAAACGGCTTTAAAAAGGGAGCATCCATAGCAAAACTCCCCTGCCTTACAGGGGAGTTTTAACTGCTGTCAATTACAGGCTCTCACCAAAATCCGCCTTGAATTTGGCCAGCAATTTTTGCGGCCAGTCCGAAGTGGCTTCCAGACGACCCAGGAAGAAACGCAGCACTTTGGGTTCTTCCACAAAACGCAGACCCCCAACCAGATTACGGTTTTGCCACAACCATTTCACACGGTCTTCCACATATTTGATCTGGGAAAGCGTAAAGACTCTGCGTGGTACAGCCAGGCGAAGCAGTTCCACTTCCGAAGGCACATCGTTACCGTCAGCATCCCTGTCCATGGAAATCGTACCGCGTTCCATACCGCGAACACCTGACACGATATAAAGCGCGGCAGCCAGGGCACCGGCCGGATAATCATAGGAAGTCAGGTGTGGCAAAAAGCCGGCTGCATCCAGATGGCAGCCCAATCCACCCGCAGGTGTAATGACCGGAACCCCTTTTTCATCCAGGCTATCGACCAGATAACGGATGAATTCAGGAGAGTGCTTGATGACATTCCAGTCCAGGGCTTCACGCAGACCCACTGCCATGGCTTCAATTTCCCGTACGGACATACCGCCATATGTCAAAAAGCCTTCAAACAGTGGAATCAGATCACGCATTTTCAAATACAGCGCCTGATTATTGGTTGCAATACCACCCCCTCTGGCACATCCGATCTTTCTGCTGGAGAAATAAATAATATCCGCAAGATCGCACATGGTATGCAGAATTTCCTTTACGCTTTTATCTTTAAATTCCGGTTCGCGCATTTTGATGAAATAGACATTTTCACCTACCAGACTGACGTCCAGAACAATCATCAATCCATTTTCATCGGCAACCTTGCGTACTTCACGCATGTTCTCGATGGAAAATGGCTGGCCGCCAATCAGATTGGTACCGGCTTCCAGGCGAATATAGGGAATATTTTCCTTGCCATGCTTTTGAATAACCGCCTTGAGCTTATCAATATCAACATTGCCTTTAAACGGTTTATTGGACTTGATCTCAAGTGCATCATCCGTAAACACTTCCAGAACGGAACCACCGGCATACTCTACGTGTGCCTTTGAAGTGGTAAAGTGGAAGTTCATGGGAACAACACCGCTTCTTGGGATAAACACCTGGGAAATAATATGTTCGGCCGCTCTTCCCTGATGGGCCGGCAAAAAGTATTTTGTGTTGAAAACTTCCTCAACGGCTTCTGCCAGACGATTAAACGATTCCGAACCGGCATAGGCATCATCTGCAACCATCATGGATGCCAGTTGCCGGTCAGACATGGCATTCGTACCGCTGTCTGTCAGCATGTCCATAAATACATCACGATTTTGCAGTAAAAAAGTGTTGTATCCCGCATTTTCCATTGCCTTTAAACGCTCCTCAATCGGCAACAGGTTCAGTTTTTGAACAATGCGAACCTTGTGCATTTCAATAGGAACACTTTCTCCAGTCGTAAATTTAATCGCTTCTTGGCTCATAAAAATTCCAGTTAAACAGTTTTACCCATCACATTCTGTTTCAAAACACCCTAAACAGACTTCGTTATCCAATAAAAAGGCTTATTGTCATTTGGCTCTTTCGATCCTCATGCCTTTTTTCCTTTTCCGAGCGCCGACTTCCTTGGTCTTTGCTTTTTTACTTCATTAAAAGTGGTAAATTTTAACAAACTATGCTGTAAATGACTATCATCAATCATGTATTCCGGATTAACAGGGCTTTTATTTTTGCAGGATGAAGGCGACTCCTTTATCAAAACAAAACAGGAAAAGCCTTCCGTCATTTGAATGCTAGAATATGAAAACACCATTTATTCCATCAACCTTTCAAATCCAAACGAGCCATGTACAGAGATTTTTATTTTCCCGACCGCATCCATTATGATTCTCCCGACCGGCTGGGCCTGTCCTATGAGGAAGTCACCTTTACAAGTGCGGACAATACTCTCCTTTGGGGCTGGTTTATTCCGGCAAGAAATGCAACACATCCGTCCGAAGCCAAAGGAACCGTCATTCACATGCATGGGAATGCGCAAAACCTGACCGCACACTGGCAATTTGCCGAATGGATTCCGGAAAGAGGCTTTAACCTTTTTGAATTCGACTACAGAGGATTCGGAAAATCCCAGGGACAGCCGGATCCCCAGGGCATACTGGAAGATGCGGTTGCCGCAATTGACTATGTCAGAAACCGAACGGATATCGACAGCAGGAAACTCTTTGTTTTTGGACAGAGTCTGGGCGGCATGCTGGCCATTGCTTCCTGCGCTGCCAGTCCCAAAGGCATTCAGGCTGTTGTTGCAGAAGCGCCGGCCTATTCCTACTCCGTCTGGATGAATGACCGTTTGCCAGGTGCTGGAGACATACTGGATGACACCCATACGGCAGGCGCCTGTATTACCCGGTTTCCGCCCATTCCACTGCTTTTGATTCATGGTACACATGATCAGGTTGTTCCCTATTCCCACTCAGTCAGACTGTATACGGAAGGAAATGACCTGATGAGACTCATCACCATAGAAAAGGGAGTCCATGTTGACGCCATGACCTATGTCCATGGCAACCGTTACAGGGATGAAATGATTCATTTTTTTGAATCTTCCCTAAACGGAAAATAGCGGCTTTGTGACGTTTTGTATCATGAATTGTTTTTTCTTTACCGTTATATTTCTTTCCCAATGATATAATTTTCAATATTACCGTCATGGCAAAGCAGGCGGATTTCGTCGCAGTGCATTATTGGCTGCTGTTTATTATCTACCTTCCTTGATCAATATTATGTACAAACGTATTTTTTATCCTGACAATATTCCTCACTCCACTCCGGCACGATTCGGTCTTGAATATCAGAGTGTTACTTTTGACAGCGGAGATGGCACCCATTTACATGGATGGTTTTTTCCGGCAGTAAATGTTCCCAGTTCAGAGGCTAAAGGCACCGTGATTCACATGCACAGCAACTCCGGAAACATTACTTCCCACTGGCATTTTGCCGGCTGGCTGCCCGATCAAGACTATAACGTTTTTATTTTTGATTATCGTGGTTTCGGAAAATCTTTTGGCGAATTGACACCAAAAGGAATTTTCGAGGATTCCGTCGCGGCAATTTCCTATGTCCGCTCCCGTCCGGACACCAGAAAAATCTATATTTACGGGCAAAGTCTGGGTGGCATGCTGGCGGTTGCCGCTGCCGCAAAAAATCCGCAAGGCGTACAGGCAGTTGTGGTTGAAGCGCCTTTTTACTCCTACTCCGAACTGGCAGATGACCGTCGTCCGGGTGAAGGTTACGGGTATGAACCGGATGATATTTACAGTGCTTCCGAATATGCCGCCAAACTCACCCCCATTCCATTAATGGTCATTCATGGTACACACGACAGGGTTGTTCCAACTTCACAGGCGGAAAAACTCTTTGCCGCGGCAAGTGAACCCAAGAAAATCATTACCATCCCTTATGGCAGACATATGGATGCCATGACGGAAAGACATGGGGACAGATATCAGAAAATGATTCTGGAGTTTTTTGAAACGGCTCCCCAGCTTTAATACGGTCCCATTTTTTATCATGCCTCCATGATCATGGAGGCATTTTTATTGCCTAAAATCCCGCCGGATCCTTTTTTCGTTTTCCCAAAGCAAATACCCCCTGAACAAAAGTCCAGGGGGTATTATCAGGAAAGTTCAGCTTTCAGGAAACGTTATCCATTTCCTGTCTGGCTAATTAACTTTTCTTTTTACGCTCGATGTTCAAGCCGGAAATACGTCCACTTTCAACACCAGCATCTGGATCGAGAACAACGTTGATCAGAGTTGGTTTGCGGGATTGGATTGCTTGATCCAGCATGGAAGCCAGTTCAGCAGGAGTGGTTGCATTCATACCAACACCACCGAATGCTTCGATCATCTTGTCGTAACGGATACCTGGGGTAAATGCGGTTGGAGATGGTTCATCATATCCACCAGCATTGGTTTCGTTACCTTTGTAGATACCACCGTTGTTCATGATACATACGGTAACTGGCAGGTTGTAACGTACGATGGTTTCGATGTCCATACCACTGAAACCGAATGCACTGTCACCTTCAACAGCCACAACTGGTTCACCGGTAACAACAGCAGCACCGATACAGGCACCCATACCGATACCCATGATACCCCATGTACCGGAGTCAACACGTTTACGTGGCAGATATTGATCAACGATCATACGGGTGTTATCCAATGCATTTGCACCTTCGTTAACGAGGGTAACATTTGGATATTTAGCCAGTACATCACGCATTGCACCCAGGGAGTTGCGATAGTTCATCATACCTGGAGCGGTTTCTGCTTTCAGGGTTGGAGCCAGTTTTTCTTTACTTGCGTTCACGCGGGAAGCAATGGCACCGGTCCATTCTGCATCAGCTTTTGGCATACCTTTCAATGCAGTGCGCAATGCTGCGATACAGGAGCCGATATCACCGACGAGTGGAGCAGCGATAGGTACGTTGCTGTCGATTTCTTGTGGCAGAATATCAATCTGGATGAATTTTTTCAGTTCATCGCCCCATGTTCTACCTTTACCATTTCCGAGCAGCCAGTTCAGACGTGCACCAACGATGAGAACAACGTCAGCTGCTGGCAATACGAAGGAACGAGCTGGACCTGCGCATTGTGGATGGTTGTCTGGCAACAGACCTTTAGCCATGGACATTGGCAGGAATGGGATACCGGTTTCTTCGATCAATGCTTTGATATCGCTGTCAACTTGAGCATAAGCAGCACCTTTACCCAAGATGATCAATGGTTTCTTAGCACCTTTGAGGAGATCAGCAGCACGTGTTACTGCAGCTGGATCTGGCAATTGTTTTGGTGTGACATCAACTGGTTTGAACAGCAGTTTTTCTGCTTCAGCTGCAGGCATGGTCATGGTCAACATTTCATGGGAAAGGTCAACATAAACAGCACCTGGACGACCAGAAACAGCGGTACGAACTGCGCGAGCAATACCGACTGGGATGTCTTGGATGTGGTTCAGACGATAAGCTGCTTTAACATGTGGACGAGCTGCATTGATTTGGTCCATTTCTTCGAAAGCACCTTGTTGCAGGTCGGTGTTACGACGTTGTGCAGAACCGCTAAGCAGAATCATTGGCCAGCCGTTGGTGGTTGCATTGGCAGCACCAGCCAGACCGTTCAAGAATCCTGGTGCTGGAGTGGTCATACAAACACCAGGTACACCAGTCAGATAGCCTGCTACACCAGCTGCCATAGCAGCGTTTGTTTCATGGCGGAAACCATAATATTTTCCACCTTCAGCTTGCCATGAACGGGTAAGAGCCGTGATAGGAATACCAGGAATACCAAAAATATTTTGGATACCGTTATTCTTCAGGGTCTCAATCAACATGTAAAAACTATCAACCAATTCTACTTCGTTACTCATAAGGATTCCCCTTTTCCAGTAATAATTAGATAAAGTGCAGAGTGCTTTTTAAGTATGCCGTATAGACCTCAAAATTAATGTTGATCTAGATCAACTTGCTAGATTTTCGATCCGCATAATATAAAGAAATTCATAAAATTGACATTCCGCATAAATGTCACGGGATTAATATTTTCGGCTGACGGCAAAATGACACAGCTGTTTTAAGTAGTGCCGGTATTTTGTATCCGGAAAAACCGCCAGTGCATCCAACGCTTCTTTGGCAAGTTCCTGTGCTTTTTCTAACACATATGGCAACGCCTCACTTTTTCTGACAGCGTCAATAATTTTTTCAAAATGGTTTTTCTGTCCGTCTTCAATATATTGACGAATCATTTCCTTTTCCTGATGTGTTCCCTTTTCCATCAGAAAAATCAGGGGCAGGGTCATCTTGCCTTCCCGCAAATCGTTTCCGGTTCTTTTACCCAGTAATGCCTTCTCACCTGCATAATCGAGATAATCATCTATTAACTGAAAAGACAGCCCCAGGCAACGTCCATAAACTGCGGCCGACTCATTTAAAGTCACATCACCGGTTGCCACCAGCGCACCCAGATTTGCCGCGGCTTCAAAAAGTTTGGCGGTTTTGGCATGAATGATTCTGAAATAATCCGCTTCATTGATATCGGTACGCGCTTTTTTCATTAACTGAAAAATTTCCCCTTCGGCAATCGTATTGGTTGTTTCAGCCAAAATTTCCATCACCTGCATGTTTTTTAACGACAGCATCATTTGGAATGCCCGGGTATGCATGAAATCACCGACCAGTACCGATGCGGCATTTCCAAAACGGGCATTGGCGCTTTCTATTCCGCGACGAAAATCCGACTCATCAACAACGTCATCATGCAAAAGCGAAGCGGTATGAATGAATTCAATAATCGCCGCCAGCGTATGATGGTCATATCCCGCATAATCTAGCGCTCTTGCAACGAGCATAACCAGAAGCGGGCGAATCCGCTTTCCCCCGGCATTGATAATGTGTTCACTGACTTCCCTGGCCAAAACGGCATCCGAATGCAATCGGGTATGAATCAGGTGATCCAGTGCCTTTAAATCCGTGTCGATCAAATCAGGCAAATTCTGTAACACGTTTGCCGCAGCATCAGGAAAAGTGGGTAATTTCATATCTATTCAAGAATAACATCCTGACAG
>CAZAIY010000041.1:0-7970 GCA_964485295.1 uncultured Oxalobacter sp.
ACTTTTTTATGTTCGTCCTGTGGAGCAGAATTGACTTGTGACGAAAATACCATGGCAACCGAATGCTGCTATTGTGGCAACCCGGCCATGATACCCTCCCGTTTTAACGGAATGTTAAAACCGGATTTCGTTATCCCGTTTAAAAAAACAAAGGACGAAGCCGTCGCCGCCCTGAAAAATTTTTATCGCGGAAAATATCTCCTCCCATCCGCTTTTACTGCCAATAATCGTATTGAAGCCATTCAGCCCATGTATGTTCCTTATTGGCTTTTTGATTCCGATGTTCAAATCTCTGCCAATTTCAAGGCTTCCAATGAAAGTCTTATAGACACTCCTGCCGCCATGATCCGGGAAAGCCATTTTTATGATGTGGAGCGGGAAGGAACCATGCAATTCAAGGGGATCCCTGTGGATGGCAGTCGAAAAATGCAGGACACCTGGATGGAAAGTATTGAACCTTTCGATTACCGGGAAATGGTGCCGTTTAAAGCCGCTTATCTGGCCGGCTATCTGGCGGACAAATACGATGTGGATGCCGACGCCTGCGTCCCACATGCCGATGAACGCATGAATCAGACAGCAGAAGCAGTTATTGCCAATACGGTCAGAGGCTATATACATACTTCCATGGAAAGCTGTTCCGTAATCAAGAAAAAAAGTCATGTGTCATACGCCATGGCTCCTGTATGGATTTTAACGACACGTTATCAGGAGACGCCATATACCTTTGTCATGAATGCCCAAACCGGAAAATTGGCCGGAAAACTGCCTGTCGATACAAAAAAATCCATTCTGTATCCCCTGATCATTTTTTTGGTATTGGTTCCCTGTTTTTATCTGGCCATTCAGATACTCTTTAATAATTAAGGGGGTAGCATGAAAATATTTTTGCAAATGGTCTGGAGCATTTTATTCTGTATCTGCTCTCTTGCAATGGCGCAGGAAACAAGGCTTCCCAATGCTGTCGATACCGCCGAATTACTGACTGTTGCCGAACTGGATGCCCTGGATGAAACACTGAAAAGCATTGATCGCAAATACCAGGTACGGGTGGCTGTTGTCACCGTTTCCCATACCGAAAACCTTTCAATCGAGCATTACGCCCATCGTCTCTTGCAACAGTATTTTTCAAATGGTCAAAATGGGAATATGCTTCTTTTGATTGATCGGTCAAGCCGTCGCTGGTACGTTGCCCTGGACCAGAAAATAGCTTTGGACAACAATGCCATTGCATTCATGAGAGACGCCATGCTGCCTTCACTCAAACGCGGCGATTATGCAGGTGCATTTCATCATTATGCCCAGGCAACAGAAACCTGTCTGAAAAAGGCATCCTTTTCGCCTCATGCACAAGCCGTATCGGACACAACCAGTCCGAAAGAAACGAAAACTGCTTCCATTTTTGAATTCAACAGCCGTACCCTGATCGGTTCGGTTGTTGCTTCATTATTGATTGCCGTTTTGATCGGGAGATGGTTGCGTGGAAAGATGAGCAATATCGCTTCTGCCTGGGAAGCCGATCATTATCTTGTTCATGACAGCTTTGAATTAACCAAGGAAAATGATCATTTTCTATACACTTCCCGCACGTTGATTCCCAAACCGCGTCAAACCTATTCGGGGCCGGGACCTGGCAATCAGGGTGGCATGCGGGGAGGGGGAGGCAGTTTCTAAACCTTTCCTTGAACCGAAAGAAAAGCGGCAAACTGCATGTTGACCATTAAAATAGCTTCCCCGAAAGCCTTCTATCGGGTTCGTGATTTCTATCATCACTTAATAGATGAGATAAGTGGCAAGCCGCACAGACCCAAATGGGTCAAAGGCATTTACCCTTCTGACGATTATCTTAAGGAATCACTCGTCCAAAAAGAACTTTTTGTCGGTTCATTAAATGGGGAACTATGTGCCGCCATGATTGTCAATCAAAAACATCATGAGGAATACAACAACATCCCCTGGCCGACAGAAGCGTCAGAAAATGAAGTTGCCATAATTCATGCCCTGGGCATTTTACCCGCCCATGAAGGAAAGGGGCGGGGTTCCCAGATGCTCAAAGCAGTTGTCACACAGGCAAAAATGCAAAAACAAAAAGCCATACGGCTTGATGTATTGACTGACAATATCCCGGCAATCCGTTTATATGAAAAACTGGGTTTTCAACATGTGGCTACTGTCCCGATGTATTATCCGGATACCGGGTGGATTCCTTTTCGTATGTATGAATATTCCCTGTTGCCATCAGGAAATAAAAATTGCCTCCTCTGAATCAGATACAAAAGACGATCTAGCCTATTTTTGGGCTGAACTGCTAACGAGCATCCGAATTTTTTCTGCGGCCTGTGGATGTCCTGCTTTTTCAGCTAACACATACCATTTGATCGCTGTCGGTTTATCCTGTCTGACAAAACGACCTGCCTCATAAAACTCACCGATATGATAAAAAGCTTCATGCAGTCCACCTTCTTTTGCGAGGTAAAAATATTTCAGCGCCTTTTCGTCGTCTTTCGGCACATGAATGCCATTTGCATAGCATTGTCCCAAACGCAATGCCGCCTCATAAGAAGCGGATGAGGCAATGCCGGGAGAAACAATATGCCTTGCTTCCACATACAGATCCAGCGCCTTGTCCATATCCTTTGACACCCCTTCTCCACGCTCATACAATCTGCCCAATCGATAGGCAGCCAGCGCATGCTGCCGGGCAAATTGGGTATAAATCGCAATGGCTCCCTGCAGATCTCGTGGCGTTCCTCTCCCCAATTCCTTCATGTATGCCAATAACACACTGGCATGTTCCACTTTCAATTGACTCGCTTTTTCAAACCATTTAACCGCTTCCCAATCATTTCTTTCAACACCTATTCCCTGAAAAAGCATCTCGGCATAACTGACCATTCCCAAAGCACACCCATTTTCGGCTGACTTTTTAAACCATTCCACAGCCAAAGCCGGCTCGGGAGACTGAACGCCCCATCCATTTTTGCAAAACATTCCCAAATGCTGCTGGGCTGTTGCATTGCCTGCTGTTGCGCCTTCCCAGAAATAACGGGCAGCACTGTCATCATCTAACTTTGAGAAATACAGTTTACCCATTTGGACAAAGGCATCCGTGTTGCCATGATCGGCCGCTTTCCGATACCAGTAAACCGCCTTGTCCGGATCATAGAAATCACAATTGCATGAATAGAGTTCTCCCATCTGATACATGGCTTTGACATTACCCTCGTCTGCCGCTTTCTGTATCAGTGGCAATGCTTTCTGGTACTGTTTGTCCTGAAGATATTGCATCCCCTGATCCAGATCATTTGTTACTGCGGCAAAGACATTTCCTGTAAGAAAAAAAACGGCAACCATTACCTGAAACAGAAAAGACCCTTGTTTCCACCCATTTTTCATCTTGCGACTCCTTAAAGACAGCATTTTTTCATTCTCCTCCCATGATGCCACACGAGACAGAATTATCCCAGTCTCAAACCGGTATTGACCGGTATCAAATGAAACTTTTTGACGATTTTCCTGATGGATAAAGAATCACTCCACCAGCGCATTTATTGTCTTTGCATGACATGGATTCTGGCAATGGCTCCCTGATGTCCCTGGGCTGCCGCCAGGTTATACCATCGCATGGCTTCCTCCCGACTGGCTTTAACACCATATCCCATTTCATAAGCCAGCCCCAAAGCAGCCTGGGCTTCCTTTAACCCCTGGGCTGCCGCACGGGCATACCATCTTACTGCTTCCTCAACATTCTGCTCGAGCCCTTCTCCTTCGATATAGAGCCTGCCCAGCATATACTGAGCCACAACATACCCCTGTTCGGCCGACTTTTTAAACCATTCCAGCGCAATGGATTCATTCAATGTGACGCCTTCTCCCATCCAATACGCATTCCCCATATTGAACTGGGCGATGGCATTACCCTGATTGGCGGATTGGCGGAAATGTTCCAGTCCCAGCTGCAGATCCTTTTTAACCCCTCGTCCCTGGTAAAACATCAATCCCAGATTCAGCTGGGCACCCGGATGTCCTTTTTGCGAAGCTCTTGCGTACCACAGGGAGGCTTCCTTCAGATTCTGTTTGACACCCCATCCGTTTTCATAGGCCAGTCCCAAATTGAACTGGGCACTGACATCCCCTTTCTTTGCGGCGCGCTTAAATGCCTCAACCGATTTTCTGTCATTGACCTTGCCATCCTTTCCAACAACGACATGCCCAATCCGGTATTCCTTGCCGGATGATTTCCGTGTAGCTGTTTTTGGAGGGATATCCTGTTTTGGCGTTATTTCGGAAACAGGTTCTGAAGAAGACGGAAAAGGTGCCGGTTCTTCAGTTTTCGGTTGCAAAATCACTTCGGAAGATACCGGTGCCGGTTCTTTTTGGGCGGGGAAAGGGGCTTTCCAGTTATTGAGTGTTTCGCCATAAAGCAGGGAGAGTTCCTTTTCCACTTTTGCATCGCGATCTGAAGCGGTATTGGATGAGTAGGCATAAACAGAAAGAAGGCCCATCAGAAGGCCCACTCCTATTTTCCTTTTTGAGAAGGATTTTATCCGATCAAGATTTTTCAAAGCCATTTCAATGGTTACTCTTTCACCATTTCCGTCATGGTTGCCAGTGTCATGCACAATTGATCCACATAGTCAGCCGGTTTTAAAGCCTCAGGCCCCTTTTGCGTTTCAAGCAGCGTTGTCAATTTGCGTATGTACGGCTTCAATTTTTCATTTTTACACCGCTCATTAAATTGTGTCAGACACATTGACCGGAATTTTTTATCCAGTTCCGAAACATTTTCGGGGGTACATTGTTTCCAGGGTTTTTTGAGGACTTCGGATAGACCGTCCCCGCCGGCCAGCACATCATCTGCAATGTCAATATATTTCAAAAGACCGGTACATACACTTTCCCAATCCTTTTTTTCGTAAGCCTGCTTTAAAAGTGGTTCCTGTTTTTCTGTTGCCGTTCTGTAAGTGCGCCACAATTTTTCCTGTTTGACAAACTGGATGCGCGGCGTCAGATTTTCCTCGATCAGCCTGACCGAATCCGCTTCCGAACAGGTAGCAAAGGCAAGTAGTGGCGTCAAAAACAAAAAGAGAAAAAAGGATTTCAAAGACCGGTCAGAAATCATATTGAATCCAAAAGGAAATAAAAAAGGGCGGATTTATTCATTGATGATTTTCAGCATCTCCGTATACAACTCACAGGTCCGGTTGACATAGCGGGCAGCCTTGAGATCGTCATCACCCAATTGGGCCTTCAGATTGATCAGTTCCCTTCTTAATGGTGTCAGTTCCTCTCTGGCACAATTTTCAATCCGGCGCGAAGGCAGGCAGATGAGATCATATTCTTCTGCCAGCGACAGCATTTTTTCGGGAGTACATTTATCCCATGGGGTTTTTAATGTTTCCGACCGGCCTGTTCCTCCTGCCAGAATGTCATCAGCGATTTCAATGACTTCAAAGACCCCTTTACATACCCCATCCCAATTTTCCTCGACAATCAGTTTCTCCATCCGTTCCGACTGCTTTTTCGTTGCATCGACATAGGTTGAAATCAGTCCTTCGCTTTTAAGAAAACGTAAGCGCATATCCAGATTCTGACGAATCAGGTTTTCCGCCATGGGTTCGGTACAAGTGGCAAACGCCATGATTGGGCTCATGAGCAAAAGAAAAAAAACGGTTTGAAAAAAACGGTTGAACCTGTCCATATGATTTTCCAGAAAAGATAACGGTATCAAAACCTTATACTGTATTTACCGCGTTCATTTTATGCCTTTTTAAGGATTTTTGCATAGTGTTTGAAAATCCATCCCATTATCAGGCAGATGCCATGCAGGAAAAAAGCCGATAATTTTTGCGTCACAGGTATAATCAGCTTACACTTGATTTCCTGAAATTTTTCGAACAAGACGATACTTAAAATTAACCACGCATGCAAAAGAAAGTTTATATACGTACCTTCGGCTGTCAAATGAATGATTATGATTCCGCCAGAATGCTGGATCTTCTTGAAGCCAAAAAGGATTACATCCGAACCGATCAGATAGAAGACGCCGATCTGATTCTTTTAAACACCTGTTCGGTCAGGGAAAAGGCGCAGGAAAAAGTTTTTTCGGATCTGGGACGGATTCGGAAACTGAAAACTGCAAAACCCGATTTGTTAATTGGTGTATCGGGCTGTGTCGCCTCACAGGAAGGAGAAAACATTATCCGCCGGGCGCCTTACGTCAATCTGGTTTTCGGTCCCCAGACCTTTCACCGTTTACCCTCCATGATTGATGCCTGTCTTCGTACGAAAAAGCCGCAAGTGGATATCAGTTTCCCCGAAATTGAGAAATTCGATCATCTTCCTCCTGCAAAAGTTGACGTACCTGTTGCATCTGTGACCATCATGGAAGGCTGCAGTCATTTTTGCAGCTACTGTATTGTTCCTTACACGCGCGGGAAAGAAATTTCCCGGCCTCTGGAAGATATTCTGGTTGAAATTGCCGGACTGGCCGATCAGGGTGTCAGGGAAATCATGCTCCTGGGACAAAACGTCAATGCCTATCGGGGGATGATGGGCACCCACGAAAAGGCGGATTTTGCCCTGCTGGTGGAATATATCGCCGAAATCCCGGGAATAGAGCGTATCCGTTTCATTACCAGCCACCCTACCGAATTTTCCGATCGGCTGATTAAAGCCTATGAACGGGTTCCCAAACTGGTTGACCATTTGTATCTGCCGGCACAACATGGATCCGACCGTGTTCTTGCGGCCATGAAACGGGGTTACACCACGCTGGAATATAAATCCATTATTCGCAAATTAAGGGCTATCCGTCCAGATTTACTGGTTTCCAGTGATTTTATTGTCGGATTTCCGACTGAAACCGACGACGATTTTGAAAACATGATGCGTTTTATCGACCAGATCGGTTTTGACAACAGCTTCAGTTTTTTATACAGCCCAAGACCCGGAACCCCGGCTGCGGCTTTACCGATGGATATTCCGCTGGCTGTCAGAAAAGCCAGACTGCAAAGATTGCAGGACAAAATTGATGAACATACCCGCCATTACAATCAAATGATGGTAGGAACCACACAACGGGTTCTGATTGAAGGGTATTCCCCGAGAAACCGGCAGCAACTGACAGGAAGAACCGACAGCAATCGCATTGTCCATGTTGCCGTACCGGAAAATGTCTCCATTGCCATTGGAAATTTTGCCGAAATCGATATTACGGAAGCGACCAACCATGCCTTGAGAGGAAAACCGAAAACGTACTGACTTTAATATGGCTGCCTCTTTTCCATCCAATCATTCTTGTTAAAAAGAGCATGACCATGTTTGTCTCTGTCAATTGTCATTGTCCTGTCTTGTCACAAAAAAACGCACATGTTTGACATGTGCGTTTTTTGTTCTGCTTTTAAACCCATCCCGTCAGGATCATTTCATGCCCGGCAGAAATCAGAATTTGTGGGTCATACCGATTTGAACTCCTGTGACACTTTCCCGTCCGGTACCGCCGAAGTACCAATGAGCCGCTTCCGTATCCCAGTCAGTATAGGCAACCTGACCATAGACGGATGTACGTTTGGAAAGATTGTATGTATAGCCAATGGAATACTTCATGATATCGCTATCTTTGATTCTCTGACCTTTTGGATCAAGTGCTCTGGCGCCATTAAGATGTTTTACCTCATCGAGGGAAACCCGCTGAATTGCCACATCAAACTGGCCGGGACCAATATCCCATTCCAGACCAAGTAACCAGGATTCCTGTTCACTCTTGTACACTTTAGATGGATCTAATTTTCCTGTACTGTAATTATAGGCGTCTCCTGTAGCCATAGGGGCATTGTTTCTAAAACCTTCATCGGTGGTTTTTTCATAGGATAGCATCACACGGGCTGTGCCAAATTTGTAGGCAAGCCCAATGTTCCAGACATCGGAATCAGCAGAATCCGTTAAACGACTCCAGTTGGCCGTTGCCA
>CAZAIY010000042.1:0-7857 GCA_964485295.1 uncultured Oxalobacter sp.
ACAATGGAAAAAACATTGTACAGCTACGCGAGATAGAGGATATAAAAAACGCCACCATTTTAAAAGCACGAGAATCCTGGAGCATGTTTTCCATTATGTCAGAGTTTATCGAGACAGCGGAAAATTTGTCCGATTTAAATCCTGCTGTCACCATTTTTGGATCGGCACGACTATTTCCGGACAATCCCTATTATATTCAGTGCATGGAAGTTGCCCGCCGTTTTTCGGATGCGGGTTTTGCCGTGATCTCAGGCGGCGGTCCCGGCATCATGGCAGCGGCCAATCGCGGCGCTTTCCAGGGCAAATCACTGTCCATCGGTCTTAACATTGATTTGCCGCATGAACAGTCCCCCAATAAATGGCAGAATATTTCCTTAAAGTACCGTCATTTTTTCCCCAGAAAAGTGGCCTTTGCCAAATATGCGGATGCCTTCGTTCTGTTTCCCGGCGGTTTTGGAACCCTGGATGAATTAAGCGAGGTTTTAACCCTGATCCAGACCGGCAAAAGCCGTCACATTCCAATTATTCTGGTGGGTTCCGCTTTCTGGAGCGGTTTCATTGACTGGATGAGAAACGTCATGATTCCTTTTGGCACCATTTCGGAAAAGGATCTGGCGTTGATGAAAATCATTGATGACACGGAAAAGATACTGCAGGAAGTATTTGATTTCTATCAGTCCCGTCACGTTGGTCCGTCCGATGAAGAACGGCAAAAAATGATGTATCTGTAAAATAATGTGTGCGACTGGGCAGGGCTTTGTTAAAATAACGACATCATTTTACTGATCGGCTTTAAAACTATGCGAACACTTTTCGATTTTCGGATCATTTTTATTTGTATGGCACTGATGGTGCAACCTTTTGCACTGGCGCAAAGTCCTGCAAATAACCCGGAACAGACCGATGAGATGGAGCTGGTAGATGAAGTCGAGCAGCCGACCATTACCATTCGCAAACCGGATGCGAAAAGGGAAATCACTGAACGTCGGGAACAGGGTGTGGTCAAGGAAATCAAGGTCCAGACCGGCGTCAGTACTTACTATCTTTACCCCAAAAAAGCCCTGGGCGGGGAATTTGACGACGTGACGTCCAAAAATCAGCCTGCCATGTGGCGCATACATGAATTTGATGTTACAGGACAGCCTCAAAAATCCGACGAGGAGATGGAAGGGGATTTTGACTATACCAGTGACGCTCCTGCACCACCAACTTCCCAATAATGACAATTTGAGCTTGTTTAGGATTTTTAATGGCTGTCTTTACCCCTGTTAGTTTGCAAGAATTGATTCCCTGGATGTCCCAATATCAGGTGGGGCAACCTCGTGCCATCAAAGGTATCAGTTCCGGAATCGAAAACAGCAATTTTTTTGTCACGACAGACAATAACGAGTATGTCTTGACACTTTTTGAAAGGCTCCATGCCGACCAGCTGCCTTATTATCTCAATCTGATGCGGCATCTGTTTGAAAAAAACATCAAGGTTGCCAGTCCCATTCCCGATCGCGAGGGCCTGTTGTTTAGCGAGCTTTGCGGCAAACCGGCCTGCCTGGTGAACAAACTCGAGGGGGAATGGCTGCCTTTACCCAATGAAAAGCATTGCCATCAGGTCGGAGAAATGATGGCCATGATGCATCTGGCAGGAGAGGATTATCCCTATTCCCAGCCCAATCTGAGGGGACTTGCCTGGTGGCAGGAAACCATGCCAAAGGTCATGGGGTACCTCTCAAAGGAAAATGCCCAACTGTTAAGAGATGAAGTGGCATTACAGGAAAGTTTTTCAAAAACAGCGCTTTACAGGAGTCTGCCCAAAGGCCCCATTCATGCCGATCTCTTTCGAAACAATGTCATGTTTCATAACGATACCCTGTCCGGTTTCTTTGATTTTTATTTTGCCGGAAATGACACCTGGCTTTTTGATGTGGCCGTTGCTGTCAATGACTGGTGTATTGATCTTAACACCGGTATTTTTGACAGGATCAGACTCGATCAATTTTTAAAAGCCTACAGAAAAGTCAGGCCCTTTACCGACAATGAAAAGGCGGCCTGGCCGACCCTATTAAGGGCGGCCGCATTGCGCTTTTGGCTCTCACGGCTTTACGATTTTTATCTGCCGCGCTCAGCAGAAATGTTAACCCCGCACGATCCGACCCATTTTGAGCGCATTCTCAAATTGCGTGTAGCCGACAGGGAAGTTCTTTCCTTATGAATACCATTGATGCACGCATGGGATTGACCTGGATAAAGGAGGGTTTCCTTCTGTTTCGCAAGCGCCCTTTTTTACTGACCAATTTTTTTATTGCCTATTTCTTGCTGATTATCATCGTCAGTGGTTTTCCGCGCATCGGCTCCATTTTGCCCCCTGTCATTACACCATTTTTTTCCATTTTTTTCCTGCAGACCATCAATCATGTCAATGAGGAACGCCCTGTTCTTTTTTCCGAATTAATGGCAGTTTTCAATAAGTCCGTGACTATTCGCCTATTGATTTTGGGCGGCCTGTATCTTCTGGCCGCTTTCATTGCAATTTATCTCTCAAGCTGGTTTGACGGCGGTATCTTCATGCGGGTCATGGGAGGAGAAAAATTCGATGCCAAGGCACTTGCGCAAACCAATTTCACCACGGCCTTCATAGTAGCTGCCATTGCCAATTTTATTTCGCACCTTTTCTTCTGGTATGTCACTCCCCTGATTGCCTGGAAAAACATGCCAATCATGCAATCCTTCTTCTACAGTTTCTTTACCCTCCTGCGCACATGGAGACCTTTCATCGTCTATCTTCTGGGGCTTTTCCTTTTTGGCTGTCTTATTCCCATGCTACTCAATTCCCTGATCACCATTGCGCTTGGTCAAACTATCAGTGTTTTCTTTTCATTTGCCATTCTCATGGTTTTGGCAGTGATGGTTTATTGTTCCTTTTATTCCATGTATATTTATGTATTTGGAAAACCTGCTCCAAATAAAAGAGCCTCTGTTTAATCCTTTTTACCGTCAAAGGAAAAAAAATGATTGATTTGCCACCTACTGTCAAAGCTGAAATACTTGCTGAAGCCCTGCCTTACATCCGGAAATTCCATGGCAAGACTATCGTTATCAAATACGGTGGCAATGCCATGATCGATGAAAAACTGAAGCATTGTTTTGCGCGTGACATCGTCTTGCTCAAACTGGTCGGCATGAATCCGGTTGTTGTCCATGGCGGCGGTCCTCAAATTGACAATGCACTGCGCAAAATCGGAAAAAGTGGCAATTTTATCCAGGGCATGCGCATTACGGATGAGGAAACCATGGAAGTGGTGGAATGGGTATTGGGTGGTGAAGTCCAGCAGGACATTGTCATGCTGATCAATCAGTATGGAGGACAGGCTGTCGGTCTGACAGGAAAGGATGGCGGACTGATCCAGGCAAAAAAAATGCAGCTGCCTGATCCAGATCAGCCGGGCAAATTTGTTGATCTGGGCTTTGTGGGAGAGATTACACAAATCAATCCGGCTGTGGTTACTGCACTCCAAAACGATGCTTTCATTCCGGTTATCTCCCCCATCGGTTTCAGTCAGGAAGGCCAGGCCTACAACATCAACGCGGATCTGGTAGCAGGCGGTATTGCCAAAATACTTCAGGCAGAAAAACTGATCATGATGACCAATACGCCTGGGGTTCTGGATAAAAACAACCGTCTTTTGCCTGACCTGACCGCATCCGAGATTGATGCCCTTTTTGCTGATGGCACGATTTCAGGTGGCATGATGCCGAAAATTTCCTCGGCACTGGAAGCGGCCAAATCCGGCGTTAATGCCGTTCACGTCATTGACGGACGCATAGAACATTCTCTTTTGCTTGAAATATTGACCGAGCAGCCTTTCGGCACCATGATCCATCCCGGTTAATATTGACGAAAAGCATAAAAAAAAGCGGTCATATGACCGCTTTTTTTGGATGAAATGAAAAGATTAATGACGCTGGCGACGCAGTCTTTGAATCAATGCAAGCTGGGCCATTGCAGTTGCAATTTCGGCCTGCGCTTTGGCATAGTCAATATTTGATGCTTTATTGATCAGTGCATCCTGAGCCAATTGTTTTGCCTCATTTGCTTTTGCTTCATCAAGATCCCGACCGCGGATGGCTGTATCGGCCAGAACCGTGACAGTATGAGGCTGCACTTCCAAAATGCCTCCAGCAACAAAAACATACTCTTCTTCAGGCTGCTCAGGCAGTTTGATTCGAACTGCACCAGGCCTGATACGTGTAAGCAAAGGAGCGTGTCTTGGCAAAATACCAATTTCACCCATTTCTGCAGGAACTGCCACAAATTCGGCAGCACCTGAAAAAATTTCTTCCTCTGCTGAAACAACGATAACTTGTATGGTGTTTGCCATGCTTTAACCTTTTTTACATTTTTTCAGCTTTTTCAATTGCTTCTTCAATAGCACCGACCATATAGAAAGCCTGTTCAGGCAAATGATCCAGTTCACCATTTGCAATCATCTTGAAGCCTCTGATGGTGTCTTTGAGTGGAACATATTTACCCGGTGTACCGGTAAACACTTCCGCAACACTGAATGGCTGGGATAAGAAACGCTGCATTTTACGGGCACGGGCCACAACAAGCTTGTCTTCCTGAGCCAACTCGTCCATACCCAAAATAGCAATAATGTCACGCAGTTCCTTGTAACGCTGCAAAATACCCTGTACGGAACGGGCTACTTCATAATGTTCCTGACCGACAACGTTTGGATCCAATTGACGGGATGTGGAATCAAGCGGATCAACAGCAGGATAAATACCCAGTGAAGCAATATCACGGGACAACACAACGGTGGAATCCAAGTGAGCAAAGGTTGTTGCAGGAGAAGGGTCAGTCAAGTCGTCAGCTGGAACATAAACCGCCTGGATGGATGTAATGGATCCGATATTGGTGGAAGTAATACGTTCCTGCAGTTTACCCATTTCCTCAGCAAGAGTCGGTTGATAACCCACAGCGGAAGGCATCCGGCCCAAAAGAGCGGATACTTCAACCCCTGCAAGGGTGAAACGATAAATATTGTCAACGAAGAACAGAACGTCACGACCCTGATCACGGAAACTTTCTGCAATTGTCAAACCGGTCAGTGCCACACGGAGACGGTTACCTGGAGGTTCGTTCATCTGTCCATAAACCATGGCAACCTTGTCAAGAACGTTGGAATCCTTCATTTCGTGATAGAAGTCATTACCTTCACGAGTACGTTCACCGACACCTGCAAACACGGAAAGACCATCATGCTGTTTTGCAATATTGTTGATCAGTTCCATCATGTTAACGGTTTTGCCCACACCGGCACCACCGAACAGACCGACTTTACCGCCTTTTGCGAAAGGACAGATCAGGTCAATCACTTTAATACCGGTTTCCAGAAGTTCCTGGGAAGGAGAAAGTTCTTCGTAGCTGGGTGCTTTCCTGTGAATTGATGCACGTTCTTCTGTCTGGACAGGACCGGCTTCATCAATTGGTCTGCCAAGAACGTCCATAATACGTCCGAGAGTGGCTTCACCGACCGGAACCATAATGGGTTTTCCGGTATTTTTGATCATCATGCCACGACGCAGACCATCAGAAGAACCCAGCGCAATGGTACGGACAACACCATCACCCAATTGCTGTTGAACTTCCAGAGTAAGATCTGAACCTTCCATTATCAAGGCATCGTAGACTTTTGGCATTTTGTCACGGGGAAATTCCACGTCTACCACAGCTCCGATACACTGAACGATTTTGCCATCCGCCATCTTTTCGTTCCTTTAATATATTAATAATTCGTTTAAAGCTAAAATCTTTTTAATTTGTTACACTGCAGAAGCACCTGCGACAATTTCTGTCAACTCAGTTGTAATTGCTGCCTGACGGGTCTTGTTAAAGATGAGTTTCAGTTCAGCAATAACATTACCCGCATTATCACTTGCCGATTTCATTGCAACCATTCTGGCTGACTGCTCTGATGCAATATTTTCCGCAACGGATTGATAAATCAGCGATTCCAAATAACGGGCAAGCAGGGTATCAATCACTGTTGGAATATCCGGCTCATAAATATATTCCCAGTTCTGATTACCCGGATTGGCTGATTTAAGAATATCGCTAGGTAAAGGCAACAGCTGGTCAATAACCGGTTCCTGCTTCATGGTATTGACAAACTTGTTATAGCACAAATAAATTGCATCAAGCTTTTGGGCTTCGTATTCATCCAATAGCACCTTGACCGGACCGATCAGTCTCTCCAGACGGGGAGCATCACCCAACTGGGTCACATGTGCCAGAATATTGGCACCGATACGATTCAAGAATCCGAGTCCCTTATTGCCAATAGCCACTGTCAGAATTTCATTGCCAGCCTCTTCCTCCTCACGCATCTTGTTGGTTGCGATACGCAAAATATTGGTATTGAGACCACCACACAATCCCTTGTCAGTCGTAATGACAACAAAACCAACCCGTTTTGAACCATCACGAGGGATGGTGAAAGGATGTACATATTCGGGATTGGTTTCTGCCATGTGAGAAGCAATGGCACGAATGTTATCACTGTAGGGTCTGGACGCACGCATTCTGTCCTGCGCCTTGCGCATTTTTGAAGCGGCAACCATTTCCATCGCTTTCGTGATTTTCTTCGTGTTTTCAACGCTGCGAATATGGCCACGAATCTCTTTACTAGACGCCATCAAGCACTCCTTCTTACATGAGAGTTATCATCATTCCTCAGCTTTTGATGCATACTCACTTTGCTGCTTATATTCTGCAATTGCTGTTGCCAAAGTTGACTGATCCTCTTTTTCCAGTCGTTTGCTGTCTTCAATACGTGCCAGTAATGGTGCGTAATGCTGTTTCAGATAGACATGCAGACCTGCTTCAAAAGGCAAAACATTTTTCACTTCGACATCATCCAGGAAACCGGAGTTCACTGTAAACAGGGAAACCGTCATCAGGGAAATTGGCAATGGTGAATATTGTGGCTGTTTAAGCAATTCCGTAACACGTGCACCACGATCGAGCTGACGGCGTGTTGCATCATCCAGATCGGAAGCAAATTGCGAGAACGCAGCCAATTCACGGTACTGGGCCAAGTCCGTACGAATACCACCCGACTGACCTTTAACAGCATTGGTTTGGGCAGCACCCCCCACACGGGAAACGGAAATACCTGCATTAATTGCCGGACGGATACCTGAGTTAAACAGAGAGGTTTCCAGGAAGATCTGACCGTCCGTAATGGAAATCACATTGGTTGGAACGAATGCGGAAACGTCACCAGCCTGGGTCTCAATAATGGGCAATGCGGTCAATGAACCTGTTTTACCTTTTACCTCACCATTGGTAAAGTGTTCAACATAATCGGCATTAACACGTGCAGCGCGTTCCAGGAGACGGGAATGCAAATAGAAAACGTCACCAGGATAAGCCTCACGTCCAGGTGGACGGCGAAGCAGCAGTGAAACCTGACGGTAGGCAACAGCCTGTTTTGACAGATCATCATAAATGATCAGAGCATCCTGTCCTCTGTCACGGAAATACTCACCCATTGCGCAACCGGCATAAGGGGAAACATACTGCATCGCGGCAGATTCAGAAGCGGTAGCCGTTACCACAATGGTATATGCCATTGCGCCATTTTCTTCCAAGGCGCGTACCGTATTTTTAATGGAGGATGCCTTTTGGCCGATAGCGACATAAATACAGATCATGTCCTGGCCTTTTTGATTGATGATTGCGTCAATCGCTACAGCAGTTTTACCTGTTTGGCGGTCACCAATGATTAACTCCCGTTGTCCACGACCAATTGGTACCATGGAGTCAATAGCTTTAAGACCGGTTTGCATTGGTTGGGA
>CAZAIY010000043.1:0-7841 GCA_964485295.1 uncultured Oxalobacter sp.
GAATATGTATCAGGATTTCCCGAGGAAGTCCTTCTATCGTTAACAGATGTTGCAGCTCGCCATTAGAGTTCAATTGGGGATTAGGCATGTTCCACCGTCAAGGAAAAAGTATTGTTATCGTTTCTATGCAGTTCAATGACTTGATTTTTAGGAATGGAAACAGTCAATGCAACAAAATTTGCGGCAATAGGCAGTTCCCGATCACCTCTGTCAATCAGAGCCGCCAATAAAATTTTGGCCGGACGTCCATAATCAAATAATTCATTGATTGCTGCACGAGTGGTTCGTCCAGTATAAAGAACATCATCAATCAACAAAATCGTGGCATTTTCGACATCGCAGGGAATTTTTGTCGGTAAAACAGAGGCTGGTAGTCCTTTTTGGGCGTAATCATCCCGGTAAAAAGAAACATCAATAAAACCCGGGGGCTGATCTGTTTTCAGATCTTTTGCCATACGTTCTGCCATCCATGCACCACCTGAACGGATACCAACCAGTGTCAGTTTGGAAATATCAGGAATTTCAGATTTTATTTGTTGTAAAAGCTTCTCGTAGAGAGCTTCTGCATTTAGATTTTCAAGATTTTCAAGAGGAGATTTCATCGAAATACTGTTGCAAAATAAGTGCGGCGGCATGAGCATCATCCGTTTCGCCCTGTTTAAAATTTAAAACACATGAAGAAAAACGTTCATCAACTAGTATGGTAGTAATATTAAAACGGCCATGTAATTGGTTGGCGAATCGGCGACAACGTTTTGTCATTTCATGTTCCGTTCCATCTGCGTGAAATGGCAAACCAACAATCAGCCGTATGGGTTTCCATTCGGCAAGAAGTGTTTCTATTGCCCGAAAACGATTTGTATTGGCATTTTCCTTGATAACGGTTAGTGGTTGAGCTGTTTTCAAGATGGTGTTGCCAATAGCTACGCCAATTCGTTTTAAACCAAAATCAAAAGCGAGAATAACCCCTTCCATTTTTTAAAATTAATTTTAATTAGGCACGTCCACCTTCTGAAACCAGCATGAGTGGATCAATACCCAATAGTTTAATTGCAGCAGAATAACGTTCCGCAATTGGTAAATCAAAAATGACATTGGGATCTGCCGCAACGGTCAACCAGCCATTTCTGCCAATTTCCTGTTCAAGTTGTCCAGGACTCCAACCGGCATATCCAATACTAACCAATACTTTTTCAGGACCTGTTCCGGAGGCTAAAGCTTCCAATACATCGCGTGAAGTGGTAAAAGCAATTTCATCTGTAATTTTTAACATGGAAGAGAATTTTCCTTCAGGCGAATGTAAAACAAAACCTCGGTCATCTTGTACCGGACCACCAAACATGACAGGTTTTCCCATCAAGGCATGTATTTCCAGTTTTAGGTCCAAACGTTCCAAAAGATGATCAAGAGTAATATCTGTCGGCTTATTAATGACAATACCTAGCGCACCACGTTCATTGTGTTCGCATAAATAAACTACGGTACCACCAAAAACAGGATCAAGCATTGATGGCATTGCTATCAAAAAGTGATTTGAAAGATCCATAACATTTTTATTCCAAATTTTATTGTGAAATAAGGGGCGCTAGATTGTTAAAAAATTTTCTTTAAAAAAAGACAATAATATTTATTGTAGCGCTAATCGTATTATGTGGCGCCAATATTTGGGTGCTATTGAAGATTTTTCTTTATATCATTAAATAAATTAGGGCTGTTTTTTCAGCTTTATAAGCTCAAAGCAATGTAAAATGTCAAAACACAACAGGTTGTATCTGTTGGCAACAACAGATTGAATTATCTTTAAATGCAATTAATATGAGTATTAAATCGGATAGATGGATTCGGCAGATGGCCGAAGAGCGTGGCATGATAGAGCCGTTTGAAAAAGGACAAATCCGCATGTTAAATGATCAAAGAATTGTTTCTTACGGATTATCTTCTTACGGTTACGATGTACGATGCGCTGATGAATTTAAAATTTTTACAAATATCAACAGTACGATAGTCGACCCTAAGAATTTTGATGAGAATTCTTTTGTAGATGTCAAAAGCGATGTTTGTATCATCCCACCCAATTCCTTCGCATTGGCGCGTACGGTTGAGTATTTTCGTATTCCACGTAATGTGTTGACAATTTGTTTGGGTAAATCGACTTATGCACGTTGTGGCATCATTGTGAATGTAACTCCGTTCGAACCGGAATGGGAAGGCTACGTTACTTTGGAATTTTCCAATACAACACCTTTGCCTGCGAAGATTTATGCCTGGGAAGGATGTGCGCAGGTGTTGTTTTTGGAAAGTGACGAAGTATGTGAAGTTTCTTACAAGGATCGTGGAGGGAAGTATCAAGGACAAGTTGGTGTTACACTACCTAAAACCTAATTTAGATGGTTGATGAAGTGCATGAAGTTTAATAAAGTAAACGTATTCAGTTTCTTTCATTAGAGTGATTTATGCTGTTTCTCTATTTGCGCAAGCTCACTGGATTGGAGCGAAGTCTTAAAGCAGATATTCATTTGGGACTGTCCTTGGCTTTTATAGCCGGAGCAATTAACGCAGGAGGGTTTGTTGCTGTTAATCAATATACATCACACATGACGGGTATTATTTCGTCTGTTGCCGATGGTTTGGTATTAGGGGATCTTCGTTTTGCTCTTGCCGCACTGGGTTCCCTGTTATGCTTTATTTTTGGGGCCGCCTGCACCGAGTTGATGGTCAACTGGGCAAGAGGACGGCGATTGCAAAGTGAATATGCGCTCCCTCTTATTTTAGAAGCGATTTTACTTTTGGTGTTCGGTTTCGTTGGAAAAGAACTCCATGAACATATGGGATTGTTTATCTCATTTACTGTGATGTTGCTCTGCTTCATGATGGGGCTGCAAAATGCCATTATTACGCGGATATCCAATGCGGTTATTAGAACGACTCATGTAACGGGTATTGTCACTGATATCGGCATAGAATTTGGAAAGATGCTTTTTTGGAACAGATCCATTGATAAGGAAAACGAGGCTTATGTCCGTGCGAATAGAGGGAAACTGTATTTGTTGATAAACCTTCTTGTTATGTTTTTTCTAGGTGGGGTTGCCGGTGCGTTTTGTTTTCAACGTTTCGGATATATAACCACTGTTTTTATATCTGCCTTTTTATTTCTTTTGGCGATTATGCCAGTAATTGATGATTTCCGTGGACGATGGAAAAAGAGATAGCATCCAATCAAAATTCTGATATAGAAGTGTCATTGCCTTCCAGTGAATCTTCTCCCGTTTTTGAATGGCCTGTTCGGGTTTATATTGAAGATACGGATATGGGAGGAGTTGTTTTTTATGCGAATTATCTAAAGTTTTTTGAGCGGGCCAGAACGGAGTGGCTAAGAAGTCTGGGTGTAACGCAACAGGTACTTATGAGCGAACATTCGCTGATTTTTATTGTAAGCCATGCGTCTGTTGATTATGTCAAGCCGGCAAGATTGGATGATGATCTTATCATTACACTGGATGTTGAACGCTTGGGAAGAGCCTCCATTCATTTTACGCAACAGGCTTTTTGTAATGAGACATTATTGGCAAGTGCCCGGGTACAGGTTGTTTCGGTTTCCTTGCCCAAGATGCGACCTGTTGCGATACCTTCCGAGATTTTGGAAAAAATGAAAGCATCAGGCCTCAATTTATAAATATTTTAATTATTTTTTGTCATTATGACTGTTTCACAAGATTTATCTTTTGTCTCATTGATTTCCAATGCTTCTTTGCTGGTTCAATTGGTTATGGCGCTTTTGCTGATTGTTTCCATCATGAGCTGGATGTATATCTTCAGAAAAATGTTTGCCATTCGGGATGCCCGTGTTCAAACGGAGGCATTTGAAAGTGCTTTTTGGTCTGGAGGAAATCTGAAAAGCCTTTATGACCGGGCCAGTAGTAACAATCGAACCGGTGCATTGGAGCGTATTTTTTATGCCGGAATGAATGAATATATGAAGGGAAAATCAGCGTCAACGACATCCGGTACCGATAAAGTTGTTCTTCTTGATGGGGCACGCAGAGCCATGCGAGCCGCCTATCAACGTGAAATGGATAATCTGGAAGCGCATTTGTCTTTTTTGGCGTCAGTTGGTTCCGTTTCTCCCTATGTTGGTTTGTTTGGCACGGTTTGGGGAATTATGAATGCCTTTCGAGGTTTGGCTAATGTCCAGCAGGCGACACTTGCTACGGTTGCGCCAGGAATTGCAGAGGCATTGATTGCAACAGCGATTGGTTTGTTTGCCGCAATTCCTGCTGTAGTTGCCTATAATCGTTATTCGCATGAAGTTGATCGCCTTGCTATTCGTTTTGAAAGCTTTATTGAAGAATTTTCCAATATTCTTCAAAGACAATCTAAATAGGAAAATACTATGTCATATCAAATTTCTGGATCAGGTTCTTTGCGTGGAGGACGTAAAAGCAAACTGAAATCCGAGATTAATGTTGTGCCGTACATTGATGTGATGTTGGTGCTTCTTGTCATTTTTATGGTAGTTTCTCCGATAACCATACCCGGTGCGATTAATTTGCCTTCAGCTGAAAATACTTCTTTGCCTCCTTCTAGTTATATTCATATTGCCCTGCGTCCTGATTCCCAATCCGAAATCAGTGTAAGACAGGATGGAAAAGAAGATGGAAAATTGGAGTCAGCGGAAAATCATGAAACATTGATGAAAAAATTACGTATTTTTCATGCAAGCCACCCTAGCTACCCTGTTTTAATTTCGGGAGATAAAGATATTCGTTACGAGGAGGTTGTACGAACCATATCTGATGCGAAAAAAATGGGTATAAACAGGGTTGGACTGGCTACCCGTTAGGGCAGATATTGAAAAATATGAAAGGTTCCTCTCTTCATCATATCCCTAAAGAATCAAAAACAAAGCAATCCTTTGTTTTGGCTTTGCTTGTTCATGTCATACTTTTTGCTTTTCTTTGGATTGGGGTGAGTTGGCAGATGGAAGAAAGTGGTTCTGCTGAAGCAGAAGTTTGGGATATAAAAGTTAGCGATGCGGCACCAAGAGCGGAAGTGCCTGCCGAATCCATTGCCGAGGAACAAACGAACGAGGAAAACGTCCAAGAACAACAGGAGCCGGTTGTAGAAGAACAGAAAATGACGGAACAGAAAGTTGAGGAAAAACCGGATATTGCTTTGGAAGAAAAGAAAAAACAGGAAGAAAAAGAAAAGGAAAAGAAAAAAGAAGAGGCCAGAAAAAAAGAAGAACAAAAGAAAAAAGAAGCTTTGGAAGTAAAACAAAAGCAACTGAAATTGGCGGATCAGAAAAAAGCGGATGCAATAATGGCTGAAGAAGCAAAACGCCTCATGAACAGAGGGGGAACAGGAGGAAGCGGTACTTCAGCCTATTCGACAGGTAGTATTCGTGCAGATGCCGGTTATATTCAAAAAGTCAGTGCTAAAATAAAATCGAATACCATCTTTAATGTGCCGGGTGGATTAAGTGGCAATCCGCCGGTAGAGTATGATGTAGAATTGTTCCCAGATGGTTCAATAAAAGGAATAAAAAAACAGAAATCTTCTGGAGTACCCGGTTTTGATGAGGCTGTACGTCGAGCTATTGAAAAGTCAGCTCCATTCCCTGCCAATAATATTGGTAAGGTGCCATCAAAATTCGTAATTTCCCATAAACCGAAAGGCTAGATTATGCTGATAAATAAAAATTGCTTATTGCGCCCATTTTGTTTATTGGGGTTGTTTTTTTTATCGCTAACACAGGTGTTTGCACAAGATGCTATCCGGATTGAAATTTCAGGCGTTGGTGCTCGCCAGATTCCTATAGCGGTTACCGGTTTTTCAGGAGAGACTTCTTCAAAACAAAAGGTTTCTGCCATTATTAAAGCCGATCTTGAACGTAGTGGATTATTCAAAATTATTGATACTCCGGATGTGTTTTCAGAAAATGCAGATATTAACTATAACGGTTGGAGAGCAAAAGGAGCGGAAGCTTTAGCTGCCGGGAGTGTCAAAAGAGTAGAAAATAATCGTTATGAAGTAAGGTACGCTTTGTACGATATTGCAAGAAAGCAATCTTCTTCAACTTTGTCTTTAGGAGCATCTGAAAAATCATTACGTCTGACAGCACATAAAATTGCAGATGATATCTATGAAAAATTAACGGGAGTCAAAGGCATCTTTTCTACAAGGATTGCATATATTACCAAGGCAGGAAAAGAATATCGGCTGGAAGTTGCAGATGCTGATGGTGAAAACCGGCAAATTGCATTACGTTCCAATGAACCTATTATTTCACCTTCATGGTCACCTGATGGAACAAAGGTAGCCTATGTTTCATTTGAGGCAAAAAAACCGGTTGTTTATGTTCAAAATCTTGTCACAAGGAAAAGAACTGTTATCGCAAATTATAAGGGAAGTAATTCAGCCCCTTCCTGGTCACCGGATGGTTCCCATTTGGCTGTGGCGCTCTCTCGGGATGGACTGACACAAATATATTTGGTTGATGCAACTGGAAAAAATCTTCGTCAATTAACGAAAACACACAGTATCAATACCGAGCCGCAGTTTTCACCTGATGGACAGTTTATTTATTTTACAAGTGATAGAAGCGGTTCCCCACAGATATATAAAACCGGTATTCATGGTGATAATGCCCAAAGAGTGACTTTTTTTGGCAGTTATAACATTAGTGCAAGAGTCTCTCCAGATGGTAATCATTTGGCTTATGTGTCCAGACGCAACGGACAATTCCAAGTTTACTTGTTGGATCTTTTAAATAATCAGGAATTAAGATTATCGGATACAACGAAAGATGAATCGCCCAGCTTTTCTCCAAACGGTAGATATATTATGTATGCAACAGAAAAAGGCCGTAGAGGAATGCTTTCTGTTGTTTCTATAGATGGATCAATAAAACAGAATATTTCCATGCAGGCAAGCGACATTCGTGAGCCTTCATGGGGCCCCTTTATGAAATGATTTTTAAGGAAGTGTTATGGATAAGCTAAAAAAAATATTGGTTGTTTTTTCAGCAGTTGCAATTTTATCTGCTTGTGGATCATCCGTGAAATTGGATGAAGATATTCCTTCAGAATCCGATTCACGTGAAGTTGCAACTGTCAGTACGGTTTCAACAGATCCTTTGAATGATCCTAAAGGGGAATTGGCGGCGCGCAGTATTTATTTTGATTTTGACAGTTATGTTGTTAAAGAGGAATATCAGCCTTTGATACAGGCACATGCACGTTATTTGAACAAAAACAAGAATCGTCGTATTTTTATTCAGGGAAATACAGACGAACGTGGTGGCCGTGAATATAATTTGGCTTTAGGACAAAAACGGGCAGAAGCAGTTCGTAAATCCATGTCATTATTGGGGGTCAGTGAAAACCAGATGGAAGCTGTCTCTTTTGGGAAAGAAAAACCGAAAGCATTGGGCAGTGATGAAGCCTCTTGGGCAGAAAATCGTCGTGCCGATATTGTCTATCAGTAAAAAATGAATAAAGTATCTTGTTTATTGTTCTCATTAATGGTTGCCTGTATTTTGCCCTGGCAGGCAAAGGCTGCTTTGTTTGAGGATTCAGATGCCCGTCGTTCTATTTTGGATTTAAGGACAAAGGTAAATGAAAAGGCGGATAAAACGGCTTTGCTAGAACTTTCAAATCAGAATGAACTTCTGAAACAGGAAGTTGCAAAGTTGCGAGGTCAAGTTGAAGTATTAATGAATGAAATTCAAGTATTGCAACAAAAACAGAATAATTTTTATGTTGATCTTGATAATCGTTTAGGTAAATTCGAGCCCCAGCAACTTGTCGTTGATGGAAAAAATGTGGTTATCCAGCCTGCAG
>CAZAIY010000044.1:0-5908 GCA_964485295.1 uncultured Oxalobacter sp.
ATCCAATCCAGGCGGATCGGATTTACAGTTTTTGCATATTGATAAACTGGGAAGACCTGTTCCGTTATATCAGCATGTTGCCAGACTGGTTGCTGAAAACTGGAATCAGAATGGTCAATGTGCTTTGGTCGTTGGTGCCACTTTCCCCCAGGAACTTGCTGAAGTTCGGTATATTATTGGAGATATGCCTCTTTTGGTTCCCGGTATCGGAGCACAAGGCGGGAATATTCAGGCAACGGTTTCGGCAGGAAAAACAGTCAATGGCAAGGGAATGATGATTAATTCATCCCGTGCGATTTTATATGCGGGTATTGCTGATAACGAAGCTTTTGCCAAAGCATCCCGCAAGGTTGCCGAAAAAACACGAGATGAAATCAATTTGTATCGTGTTTAAACTGCAGATCGGGCTGGCTTAATGCACTGGATAATAACCGGGCAGTAATATCAACAATGGGGATGACTTTGTGATATTCCATTCGGGTTGGGCCTATTACACCCAGTGTACCAACGATATTGCCGTTTACCTGGTAGGGGGCGGTTATCACACTCATGTCATCCATTGGAACGAGTTTGGAGTCACCTCCAATATAAATTTGTACACCTGTTGCCTTGCTGGAAATATCCAGTAACTTCATCAGTTCCGTTTTTTGTTCAAACAGATCAAAAAGACGTCTAAGAGAAGTTATGTCATAAGTCAGATCGGACACGCCAAGCAGGTTTTTTTCTCCGGATATCACGACATTTTCATTATCTTCCAAAAGGGCTTCATTGCTCGCTTCAATAGCGGCTGCCATGAGCTTTGACAAATCCTGATGCAATTCCTTTAATTCTGCCTGCAGGCGCAGGCGAATTTCATCGAGTTTAAGACCACTATAGTTTCGATTAATATAGTTGGCGGCTTTAACCAGTTGGGAAGGGGAATAATCAACCTCCGTCAGTAAAAGACGATTTTGTACATCACCAGTGGGTGAGACGATAACCAGCAGAATCCGTTTTTCAGACAGACGTAAAAATTCAATTTGTCTAAAAGCCAGTTCGTGTCTCGGAGCCAAAACCACACCGGCAAATTGAGAAAGCGAAGACAGCATTTGCGCAGCGCTTGAGATCAGTTTTTGGGGAGAGGCCATCTGGAAACTGTTTTGAATATCCGATTCAACGGTAGTTTCATTCATGGGTTGAACGGTCAAAAGGGTATCGACGAAGATACGAAACCCTTTTGGTGTTGGAATACGTCCGGCAGAGGTATGCGGACTGGAAACAAATCCCATTTCTTCAAGATCCGCCATAACATTACGGATTGTTGCAGGGGATAATTCCAGACTGGAAAGTTTGGAAAGGACACGAGAACCAACAGGTTGACCTTCTGCGATATATCGCTCTATCAACGTTTTTAGCAGGATTTTGGCGCGAGGTTCAAGTTGCATCGCTATATTGTATGTAATTTTTGGGGTGTCTTTCTAAGTATTATTGCATTATTTTTAATAATTGGCAGGTATTAGATGGCAATCAGCCAAAAAGAAGCCAATTCAGATGAAGGGATTATGACAAAATTTCCCGGGAAAATGGGATAAATCATCGTAAAAATCATATCGTATAATCCAAGTCCATGGACTTTGGAGTATGCTTATAAAAAAAAGAAGTCATTGACAAATAGGGCAAAAAACGTAATCGTATAAGAAACTGGAAAGTATCTTTCTATTCATTCAAATTTGGAATTTTTCAGATTGTTCAAGATGACGAAAAAGAAGAAAATTTTTGCACTCGTATCTCGATTTTATACGGACAGTATTTTAGATTCGATGAAAAAAATTGCCGGTTTTCTGACCCAGGCCGGCTATATTGTAGTGTATGAGTCACAAACGGCAATGAATGTGCCGTTTGATGATGTTACTCCAATGAATATCGAAGACATCGGCACAAAGGCAACTGCCGCGATTGTTATTGGCGGGGATGGCACAATGCTGGGTATTGCGCGTCAACTTTCTCCCTATTCAGTTCCCCTGATCGGGATTAATCATGGCCGATTAGGATTTATCACGGATATTCCTTTGGACCAAATGTTGTCCGTGCTTGAACAAATGGTTCAAGGAAAGTATGTTTCCGAAACACGTATTCTGATTCAAGGTGAGATTATTCGTGATGGCGAAGCGATTTATCAGGCAGTTGCTTTTAATGATATTGTCATTAACCGTGGCGGTGATTTTGGCCTGATTGATTTAAAAGTACAGGTTGATGGCCACTTTATGTATCAACAGCGTTCCGATGGATTGATTTTATCGACACCGACAGGTTCAACCGCTTATTCCCTTTCTGCCGGAGGGCCGATGATGCACCCCAATTTAGGGGGGATCGCTATCGTTTCCATTGCGCCCCACTCCCTGTCCAATCGTCCGATTATTGTGCCGGATACCTGTGAAATTGTTGTTGAGTTGATTGAGGCAAATCAGCCCAGTGTCAATTATGATTCCCAATCTTTTGCCAGTTTGCGTGTAGGAGATCGTGTTGTTGTGAAACGGGCGCCCAATACGATTACTTTCTTGCATCCATCGGGATGGAGTTACTACGATACGTTAAGAAATAAATTAAATTGGGGTGATACTGCCAAGCGGGAGAATAAATAGTATTGGTTTTATGGCAGTTGCTGTTTTATCAGCTTGGAACGATACATTATGCTTCAAACCCTATCTATTCGTGATTTTGTGATTGTGGATTCCATGGAATTGGAATTCGGGAGAGGTTTTTCTGCAATGACAGGTGAAACCGGTGCGGGAAAATCGATTTTGATTGATGCTTTGGAATTGGCTTTAGGTGCCAGAAGTGACGCCAATATTATTCGGGAAGGGGCGTCCAGAGCAGAAATTTCAGCAGAGTTTGTCTTAAATGAAGCGGCAAAGACCTGGTTAAATGAGCATGAAATTGATGTAGAGGAGGACGTTGTTTTTTTTAGAAGAATGATAGATGCTTCCGGGCGTTCCCGTGGATTTATTAATGGTGTGCAGGTAACGACTGCGCAAATGAGGGAGTTGGGTGAAAATTTTGTCAACATTCATGGACAACATGCCCATCAATCATTATTGAGATCGGAAGGGCAGCGTCTTCTTTTGGATAAGCATGCCGGATTACAGGCTGAATTAAAAAAAGTGGAGGAATCTTATCGTATTTGGCAGGATCAGCTCAAAGCGTTAAATAATGCAAAAACAAATGTCAAGGAACTAAACGATAAAAAAGAATATTTGTCCTGGCAGGTAGAGGAACTGGAAAAAATCCATCCCCTGCCAGGCGAATGGGAATCTGTCAGTGATAGTTATAATCGTCTGGCGAATGCGGCCAGTTTAATTGAAGGTGTTCAGGAAGCTTTAACAGAAACATCCGAATCGGATATTTCCGTATTGTCACGGATCAATGCCATGCATCATCGATTGATGCGTTTATCGGAAATGGACAGGGCACTGGAATCCGTTGCCGAATTGTATGACTTGGCGCGTATTCAATTGCAGGAAGCCGTTTATATACTCAATGATTATTTGGGTCGAACGGATTGGGATCCGGATAATTTAAGGCGCGTTGAAACGAGAATGAATGCACTTTATTCCGCTGCCAGAAAGTATCATATTGAGCCGGAAGATTTGCCTGATGAGCTGGAAAAATTAAGGATTCGCTTGCAGGCATTATCGGATTCACAGGATTTGATGATGTTGCAAAAGCGCACTGATGAGGCAAAAGATGCCTACATGGCAGCCGCAAAAGAATTAAGCCAAAAACGTAGGGTGACGGCACAAGGACTTGGCAAGGCAGTCAGTGACATTATGGATGACCTGGGTATGGAAGGTGGGCGTTTTTCTGTCACATTCAATCCGATAGAACCGGGTTTATCTGGTCTGGAGCAGGTCGAGTTTTTGGTTGCAGGACACAAAGGGGCGTCTTTGCGACCGCTTGCGAAAGTGGCATCCGGAGGTGAATTGGCCCGTATTGCGCTTGCCATATCGGTTATTACTTCAACCGCAACGGATGCGACAACACTTATTTTTGATGAGGTCGACAGTGGTATTGGAGGGGGTGTTGCCGAAGTGGTGGGACGTCTTTTAAAAAGACTTGGGAAAGATCGTCAGGTATTGTGTGTTACCCATCTTCCGCAGGTTGCCAGTCAGGCTGAGACACATTTTCAGGTGAGTAAAACCGCATCGGATGACGTCAGTTATCCGATTTCCCGTATTGTTAAATTGAGTGAAAAAGAGCGTATTGAAGAAATCGCCCGTATGCTTGGAGGGATTGAGATTACGTCAACAACACGCCAACATGCCCGTGAAATGTTATCAGAGTAATTTTTATTACGTCATTTTAAAAAAATCCTAAAAATTTGGCTTGAAAAGTTTATAGATGTCCCCATTTGCTATGGGTCGCTACAGTTTTGATTTGGAGGAAATCGTGCAGGATGAAAAAGAGGAGAAGACATCAGTAGAAGAAAAAAAGGATGTCACTCTTGATGAAAACAACCATAATTCATCTGAGGAATCTGTAACAGAGACGTTGTCTTTGGAAGAGCAATTACTCAAGGCAGAAGAAAAAGTGGCAGAAATGCAGGATGCTTTTTTACGTGCCAGAGCAGAGATGGAAAATATTCGTCGGCGTGCCCAGGAAGATATTAATAAAGCACATAAATTTGCAGTTGAAAGTTTTGCCCAGTCTTTGTTGGCAGTAAAAGATAGTCTGGAAATGAGTCTGAAAGTCGATGCGCCGACTATTGAATCCATTAAGGAAGGGGTAGAAGCGACTTTAAGGCAGCTAACGCATGTTTTTGAACAGAACAAGCTACTGGCGGTAGTACCTGAAAAAGGGGAAAAGTTGGACCCCATGAAGCATCAGGCGATTTCAACGGTTCCTTCTGATCAGACACCAAATACGATTATTGAGGTATTGCAAAAAGGTTATATGTTATCAGATCGATTATTAAGACCGGCCGTTGTGATTGTGGCCGCAGCAAAATGATCTTGAAACTGAAAAAAGTATCGCTATATAAAGGGAAGTAAAGAAATTTGATCAGGTATACAAAGTGAATGGATGGTCGCTAGCAGGTATATCGGGATCGACAAAAAATGGTTTGAAAGGAAAAAAAATGGGAAAAATTATTGGTATTGATTTGGGAACAACCAACTCCTGTGTATCGGTTATTGAAGGTGGACAGTCCAGAGTCATTGAAAATCTTGAAGGTGCCCGCACGACACCATCCATTATTGCCTATCAGGAAGATGGCGAAACCTTGGTCGGTGCGGCAGCAAAACGCCAGGCGGTTACCAATCCAAAGAATACCTTGTTTGCCATCAAGCGTTTGATCGGACGTCGTTATGATGAGAAGGAAGTTCAGAAAGATATTGGACTGATGCCGTTTTCAATTGTGAAGGCGGATAATGGCGATGCATGGGTTTCCGTGCTCGATAATAAACGTTTGGCTCCGCAACAGGTGTCTGCTGAAGTTTTGCGCAAGATGAAAAAAACGGCAGAAGATTATTTGGGAGAAGAAGTGACCGAAGCCGTGATTACGGTTCCTGCCTATTTTAATGATGCACAACGTCAGGCTACAAAAGATGCCGGTCGTATTGCCGGTCTGGATGTCAAGCGGATTATCAATGAGCCGACAGCTGCCGCATTGGCTTTTGGCCTGGATAAAGCGGGAAAAGGGGACCGCAAGATTGCCGTTTATGATTTGGGTGGTGGTACCTTTGACATTTCCATAATTGAGATTGCCGATGTGGATGGAGACAAACAGTTTGAGGTTTTATCCACGAATGGCGACACTTTCCTGGGCGGTGAGGATTTTGATCAGCGTTTGATTGATTTTATTCTGGATGAATTTAACAAGCAAAATGGTATTGATCTGAAAAAAGATCCGATTGCCCTTCAGCGCATCAAG
>CAZAIY010000044.1:5918-7820 GCA_964485295.1 uncultured Oxalobacter sp.
AGAGAGGGCAAAAATTGAATTGTCTTCAGCTCAGCAAACTGAAGTGAATGAACCGTATATTGCAATGAATAATGGTGCGCCGCTTCACTTGAATATTCGCATTTCCCGTGCGAAGCTGGAATCTTTGGTGGAAGATCTGATTGACAGAACCATTGCACCATGTAAAACAGCCTTGCAGGATGCCGGTCTCAAAACCAGTGATATTAGTGACATTATTCTGGTTGGTGGTATGACCCGCATGCCAAAAGTACAGGAAAAAGTGAAAGCGTTCTTTGGCAAGGATCCAAGAAAAGATGTGAATCCTGATGAAGCAGTTGCTGTTGGTGCGGCATTGCAGGGTTCTGTCCTTTCAGGAGATCGCACGGATTTACTGCTATTGGATGTGACACCGTTATCCCTGGGTATTGAAACACTGGGTGGCGTCATGACCAAGATGATTCAAAAGAACACGACGATTCCAACCAAGTTCAGCCAGGTATTTTCCACAGCGGAAGATAATCAGCCTGCGGTAACCATTAAGGTCTATCAGGGTGAAAGGGAAATGGCCGTCGGTAACAAGGCTTTGGGGGAATTTAATCTGGAAGGGATTCCTGCCGCACCGCGTGGCATGCCACAAATTGAAGTGACTTTTGATATTGATGCAAATGGTATTTTGAATGTCAGTGCCAAAGACAAGGCGACAGGAAAAGAAAACAAGATTACGATCAAAGCCAATTCCGGTTTGACGGAAGAGGAAATTCAACGCATGATCAAGGATGCGGAACTCAATGCGGCAGAAGATCAGAAAATGCGTGAGTTGGCTGATTCCCGCAATCAGGGTGATGCACTTTTACATTCAACCAAGAAGTCAATGACTGAATATGGCGATAAGCTGGATGCCGGTGAAAAAGAAGCCATTGAAAATGCCATGAAAGAGCTGGAAGAGACGCTTCGTGAAAACGACAAGGAAGCGATTGACGCTAAAATAACGGCACTTTCAACAGCTGCACAAAAACTGGGAGAGAAAATGTATGCGGATATGCAGGCCCAGCAGGCGGCGAATGCAGGACAGGAGGGAGCACAACCTTCTGGTGAATCACAGGAAGCGGATGTGGTCGATGCAGAATTTAAGGAAGTAAAAGAAGGAGATAAAGGCGCCAAGAGCGAATAGTCTTTTGGTCATGAAGCAAGTTGCCGGGCAGGGTTTTACGGGCAGTAAAATCTTGACCCGGTTTTCTGCCAAATTACCGATAACTTTTTAAAAGGTTATTGATTGTTGTAAAGCAAAAAAAGAAATAGAATTCGACTGACTAACTGACGAATATAACCAAACCATATAAAAGAAGATGTCAAAACGCGATTTTTACGAAGTATTGGGCGTGCCTAAAAACGCGTCGGAAGAAGAAATAAAAAAAGCTTATCGTAAGCTTGCGATGAAATATCACCCGGATCGTAATCCCGATAGCAAGACAGCAGAAAGTAAGTTTAAGGAAGTCAAGGAAGCTTACGAAATGTTATCCGACGAGGAGAAACGGGCGGCCTATGACCGGTTTGGTCATGCCGGGGTGGATCCCAACATGAACATGGGAGGTGGTTTCAGAGGAGCCGGTGGCTTTGCGGATGCGTTTGGGGACATTTTCGGTGATATTTTTGGTGCAGGAAGAGGACAGCAGCGATCCGGTCCACAGATGTATCGCGGGGCGGATTTACGTTATAACCTGGATATCACTTTGGAAGAAGCGGCTGCAGGTGTGGATAAGATGATCCGTGTTCCGTCATGGGATGTCTGTGAAACCTGTAGCGGATCGGGTGCGAAACCGGGAACCGAACCTGAAACCTGTAAGACCTGCGATGGTTCCGGGCAGGTTCGCATGCAGCAGGGCTTTTTTAGTATTCAGCAAACCTGTCCAACCTGTAATGGTA
>CAZAIY010000045.1:0-3379 GCA_964485295.1 uncultured Oxalobacter sp.
TGTCATTCTGACAAATGGATCAGGTTGGCCAATTACAGGAGCCTCTTTCATTCTGATGAAGAAAATACAAAATGATCCCCAAAAAGGCAAGGCCATTTTGAAATTCTTTGACTGGTCTTTTGATAATGGAAGCAAGGCCGCATCGGAACTGGATTATGTCATGTTGCCTCAATCAGTGATGAAGCAAATAAGGAAAGTATGGAAAACATCCCTGACCGATGCTTCTGGCAATCCCATATGGAAATAAAAAGCCTGATCGATATCTCTGCAAGAAAGGTAAGTGATTCATGAGTGTGCCAAGCATTGTGTTGGGTGTTCAAAAAAAACGGGCGTTTGAAAAAAACACATCAAGTGGGCAGGTTTGGCAGGATCGTTTTTTTCATGGTTTGACATGGTTTTTTGCTTTTCTGGTGACAATTTTTCTGGGGGGCATCCTGGTTTCATTGTTTTTGGAATCCATTCCTGCATTTATGGAATTTGGTTTGGATTTTGTCATACGTCAAGAATGGGATCCGGTTGGTGAGGAGTATGGTGCGCTTATTCCCGTTTTTGGAACGATCACAACATCAATCATTGCTCTTTTAATTGCCGTCCCTTTGAGTTTTGGTATTGCCATGTTTTTAACGGAATTATGTCCTGTCTGGCTGAAAAGACCCATGGGATTGGCAGTGGAACTGCTAGCAGGCATTCCCAGCATTATTTATGGTATGTGGGGACTTTTTGTTCTGGTTCCACTGTTTGCAGAATATGTGCAGCCGGGACTCACTTTTCTTTTGGGATGGATACCTGTCATGGGAACACTTTTTTCCGGATCCATGATGGGAATCGGTATATTGACTGCCGGGGTTGTTCTGGCACTCATGATTATTCCTTTTATTTCTTCAATTATGCGGGATGTATTTGAAACGGTTCCCGCGATTCTCAAAGAATCTGCTTATGCATTGGGATGTACTCGCTGGGAAGTTGTCAGACAGATCGTATTGCACCATTCAAGAAATGGCGTTGTCGGAGGGATCATGCTTGGGCTCGGCCGGGCACTGGGTGAGACGATGGCCGTTACTTTTGTCATCGGCAATGCGCATCGTATTCCAGCCAGTTTATATGCTCCGGGAAATAGCATTACTTCAACCCTGGCAAATGAATTTGCTGAAGCCGCATCGAAATTACATGTTTCAAGTCTTTTTGCTCTGGGATTGATCCTTTTTGTAATCACTTTTGCGGTGCTTTCCCTTGCGAAACTGATGTTGTTAAGAATGTCAAAGAAAGAAGGTTTGGCATGAACAAACAGGAACAAATTTATCGTAGAAGAATGATCCGGCATGGACTGGGAATGGGATTGTCTCTTTTTGCGATGGGATTGGGTGTTTTTATTCTCATTTGGATATTAGGCACTCTGCTTATGAAAGGGCTGGGAGGAATTGACTGGAATTTGTTGGCACAATCAACGCCAGCTCCTGGTAATGAAGGAGGTGGACTTCTGAATGCTTTTGTCGGAAGTGTCATGATGATAGGCATTTCTACTGTGATGGTAACGCCTGCAGGTGTTTTTGGCGGAATCTATTTGTCAGAGTACGGAGACAAAAGTGCTTTTGCGAAAGGGGTTCGTTTTCTTGTGGATGTGATGTTATCAGCCCCTTCGATAGTTATAGGGCTTTTTGTTTATGCCATCTATGTCATGCATGTGAAACATTTTTCCGGTTGGGCAGGAAGTTTTGCTCTTTCACTAATTGCCTTGCCGGTGGTTGTCCGTACTACGGACAATTTTCTTCAATTGGTTCCCGTCGGTATCAGGGAAGCGGCATATGCTTTGGGTGCGCCACAATGGAAAGTTGCATTAATGATTCGGTTAAAAGCAGCCAGGGCAGGAATTGTTACGGGCATTCTTTTGGCGATTGCAAGAATTTCAGGGGAAACGGCTCCTTTGCTTTTTACGGCTTTGGGCAACCAGTTTTTTTCTGTCAATTTAAATGAACCCATGGCAAATTTACCCGTCATGATATATCAGTTTGCCATGAGTCCTTATGACAATTGGAAAACATTGGCATGGGCAGGTGCGCTTTTGATTACCTTAGGTGTACTGGCGCTTAATATGATTTCACGAATTTTGTTTCAAAAGCAGGCGACATGATGACGATGATAGAACAGGAAATCAACAAAAACAGTATCACTATAGAGCATCTCAATTTTTATTATGCTAATTATCATGCTTTAAAGGATATTGGTTTGGATATTGTTTCACGAAAAGTAACCGCTTTCATTGGACCTTCCGGATGTGGGAAATCCACTTTATTGAGAACATTGAATCGAATGTATGATCTATATCCGAATCAACGGGCGGAAGGTAGCATTACTTTTGAAGGAAGGAATATTTTGGATCAAAGTGTCGATGTCAACCGTTTACGTGCTCGAATTGGAATGGTGTTTCAGAAGCCAACTCCTTTCCCCATGTCAATTTATGAAAATATTGCTTTTGGGGTTCGTTTGTATGAATCCCTTTCAAAAACCTTGATGGATGAAAGAGTTGAATGGGCTTTGAAACAGGCTGCACTTTGGGATGAGGTAAAAGATAAATTGAATAAAAGTGGACTTTCACTTTCCGGCGGACAACAGCAAAGACTATGTATTGCACGTTGTATTGCTGTTAAACCGGAAGTTTTGCTTTTGGATGAACCGACCTCCGCTTTGGATCCTATCTCTACAGCAAAAGTCGAGGAATTAATTGCCGAACTGAAAAAAAATTATACGATTGTTATTGTGACCCACAATATGCAGCAGGCTGCGCGCTGTTCCGATTACACTGCCTATATGTATCTGGGTGAAATTGTTGAATATGACAGAACAGTCAGGATTTTTATGAATCCGGCAAAGCAAAGTACACAGGATTATATTACTGGTCGTTTTGGTTAAGGAGAAATACATGACCAAATTACATTTATCAAAACAGTATGACCAGGATCTGGAAGCGATAAGGTCAAAAGTTCTGTTGATGGGTGGATTGGCAGAACAACAATTTTCTCATGCGATTTTGGCGCTCCAAAATGGAGATGTTACTCTGGCAGAAAGAGTCATTTCGGAAGACCATCAAATCAATCAGCTCCAATTGTCTCTGGATAATGCCTGTACGGAACTGATCATGCGACGTCAGCCGGTTGCAAAGGATTTGCGGGTTATTATTTCAACGATGAGGGTGATTACAGATATAGAACGTATTGCAGATGAGGTAACCAAGATTGCAAGAGCAGCAAAAAATCTGAAAACCAGAAATGTATTGATTGCGAATCAACATAAATCCATTCATGTTATTGCCAAAACAGCACAAAGAATGTTACGGGAATCTTTGGATGCTTATGCGCGACTTGACAAGGATCTCGTTATCAAA
>CAZAIY010000045.1:3389-7814 GCA_964485295.1 uncultured Oxalobacter sp.
TTATCAAAATGATGGCAATGGATGATGAGGTGGATCAGGCTTTCCACGATATGATGAGAAGTCTGGTTACTTACATGATGGAAGAACCGAAAACCATTTCAGCAACGCTTGATATTCTCTGGGCGGCCAAAGCCATTGAACGAATTGGTGATCATGCGACAAATATAGGAGAATCCATCATCTATATTATTAAAGGAGATGATATACGTCACTCTGATTATGTCTGCAAGATGCTAGACATGATCAAATAATTTTTTGGAGACATATCCCAAGGGAGGAAAGGAAATGGCTGTAGACAGGGTCAATATCCTCATTGTTGAAGATGAACCTGCCATTATGGAATTGGTGGTTTATACATTAAAGTCTGCAGGATGGCAACCGGTTATGGCAGAATCGTCCGGTGCGGCTACGCATATTCTTGATCGGATGATGCCGGATCTGATATTGCTGGATTGGATGTTGCCGGATGAAAGTGGTATAGAATGGTTGAAACGACTACGTGCTGATCGTGATAAAAAGCATTTGCCCGTTATTATGTTGACGGCACGAGGAGAGGAAGATGATCGTGTAAAGGGATTAAATGTCGGGGCGGATGATTACATTACCAAACCGTTTTCCACTAAAGAGCTGGTTGCAAGAATCAATGCGCTATTACGACGAAAGGCTCCAGATAAGGCAGGTAGTCTGTTAAAACTGGGTTCTCTTGTTCTGGATCCCCAAACCCAGCAAGTCAAAAATGGAGAATCTGTTTTGGATTTAAGTCATACAGAATTCCGTCTGTTACGTTTTTTCTTTTCCCATCCCGAGCGTGTGTTTTCCAGACAGCAAATTTTGGATCGTATATGGCCAAATCAACCGGAAATTGAAGAAAGAACCGTGGATGTCCATGTTTTACGTTTAAGAAAAGCCATGGGGGAAAACGGTTATATCATTCGTACTGTAAGAGGAGCCGGCTATATGGCGACAGATAGAAAGGATTAATCTGTTTTTTTGGCAAAAATAGTTTTCCAAAAAGGAAATAGAGCGGTTTTTTCCCTATCCGTACGTAGGGGGCTTCGGTTATACTGACATCTGTTTTGATGTTTGTTTCTTAATAAGGTTTTTTTCATGAATCCCCATGTTCTTTTTTGGATACCTGCTGCATTAAGGCTTGCCTTGACGTGGATTGGAGCAGGTGTGTTGTGGTATTACTACGGACCAATTGTCGGGCTTTTGGCGGGTTTTGTTGTCATGACAATTCTTGTCGTTATGCAACTGTACTTTTTGTCCTGTCTGGATATATGGTTAGATAATCCTAACAGTAATCAGTCTCCTGGTGGTTGGGGTGCCTGGGCTGCAATTTATGATCGCTTGATGCAATTGCACAGGGATGAAGAAAAAAGTCGGCAGGAATTGACCGAATGGCTAGTCCGTTTCAGACAGGCAATGGCGTTATTGCCTGTTGGGGTGGTCATTGCAGATGATGTCATGTTTTTGGAATGGTGCAATCCAACCGCAGAAATACATTTAGGGATATCCGAAAAAGAAGATAAAGGGATGCGGATAATCAATTTGGTTCGCAATCCGGATTTTGTCAATTACCTTGTATTGGGTCGCTATAACCAGCCGTTGCAAATGACACTCAATGACAGGAAATTGGTGTTGCAGGTAATCCCTTTTGAAAATCGTCGTCAGATTTTTATTACCTACGATATCACTGAGCAGGAAAATATTGCGAAAATGAGACGGGATTTCGTTGCCAATGCTTCTCATGAATTAAGAACGCCATTGACAGTGATTAATGGATTTTTGGAAGTGGCTGAAGCACAACCCGATATGGATAAGGAAACCCGGATTGCTCATTTGCAACTGATGCGGGAACAGGGAGACCGCATGCAGCGTTTGGTCGATAGCATGTTGCAATTGACCAGTTTGGAGTCGCCGGATAATCCGGTCGTACATGAACCGATTCATATGCCTGAATTGTTACAGGGAATTCTTGATGAAGCCAATGTGGTATCTAATGGCCGACATGAAATTTCATTGGATATGGTAGCAGGTCCTGAAACGATTTATGGAAGTGAAGATGAGATTCGAACAGCTTTTTGGAATCTGGTTCGAAATGCGGTCAGGTATACGCTTCCAGGTGGAAAAATCCATATAACCTGGAAAAATACGGATACAGGTCCCAATTTTGTCGTGAAGGACTCTGGTATTGGTATTGCGGCAGAACATATTCCACGATTAACACAACGTTTTTATTTGGTGGATAAAAACCGAAGTCGAAAAGAACGAGGATCGGGTTTGGGGCTGGCAATTGTCCGTCACGCACTTTTACGCCATAAGGGAGAACTGAAAATTAAATCGGAAGTTGGTGTGGGAAGTGAATTTACCGCGCAATTTCCCAACAGCATTCTGGTGTCGTAAAAACGTGTTCTTTCAATAAAAGCAGGTGTTTTGAGGCTGATAGTGACTCGAAACACCTGCTTTTATCGTTAAAAAGTATTATGAGACGGAAGGAATAAGACTGTTTATATACTGGATTTCTTCTGAAGTGAGTCGGGTATCAATACTTTTGGCATTTTGTATAGCCTGTTTCGCATTTCTTGCACCAACCAGAGCAATAGTAATACCGGGTTGTTCAATAGTCCACCGCAGGACAAGTTGAGAAAGGGAAGCTTTTTTTTCTGTAACAAGCGGTTTTAATTTTTCCAGGAATGTATTTGTTCGTTTAATGCTCTCATCAGTAAAATAGCTGTTCGTTGCCCGATGATCCCCCTCTTCAAATTTATGCCCCGGTTTTAATTTTCCGGTTAAAAGACCACGTTCAAGCGGACTGTAAGCCAATACGGATTTATTATGACGAATACAGTAAGGTAAAGTTTCTTTTTCTATTTGACGATTGACCATACTGTAAGGAATTTGATTGGAAGCAATAAATGTTGTTTTTTCCGCTTCCGCCATTTGCGTTGCACTGTAGTTGCTGACGCCCGCATATCGAATTTTTCCCTGTTCAATCAGTTTGTTGACTGCTTCAAAAGTTTCTGCAATGGGCGTCGTAGGATCAGGCCAATGAATTTGGTATAAATCAATATAATCTGTTTTTAACCGTCGTAGACTATCCTCGCATTCCTGGATGATGCTTTCTTTGCCGGCATAAAAATGAATGTTAATGGGATTTCCTTTTAAATCATGACTTTGCATGGCCAATTGACCTTGGGTGCTGTTCCATCTCAACCCGAATTTAGTAAGGATTTGAATTTTATGGCGAGGGATTCCCTGAATGGCTTCTCCTACGATTTCTTCACTATTTCCCTGTCCATAAATGGGAGCCGTATCAATGGATGTGATTCCATGATCATAGCTTGCGCGTATGGCATCAATAGCGTCATTTCTAGCCGTTGTTCCCCACATCCAACTGCCGGCAGCCCAGGCACCAAAAGTAATAACAGAAAGTTTCAACTGGGTTCCAGATAAAGTGCGGTATTCCATAAAAATTTCCTTTGATTTTGAAACTAAAAAATTTTTTGTATCAATCAATTAATGGATTTAAGACATCCGGATTGGCATTTTTTGCTTTTTTACGCCACTTTTCCACTTTTTGTGGATCGGCTTTTTCTTTAAGTTCTCCATTTTCGTATATGCGTATCATACGATCTATCGCATGCATATCACCTGTTTCCGCTCCCTTTTTGTACCAATAGAATGCAACTTCAGGATCTTTTTTTATTACCTGACCGGTTTCATAGAAAACACCCAGAGAAAACATGGCAAAAGGATGCCCTTGGGTTGCTGCCATTTCAAACAATTGGAAAGCTTTTTCCGTATTAGGGGTTATACCCATTCCTTTTTGATACATCATGGCAAGTTGAACCATGGAATGAAGATATCCGGATTGAGCGCTTTTTTCAAACCAATAAAAAGCCTTTCTATAATCTTTTTTTGCTCCTTCACCGTAAAGAAAGATATAGCCAAGAATATATTGGGATTTGATATGGCCAGACTTTGCCGCTTCAGTAAAACAGGTGATCGCATTTTTATTATCCTGGACGGTTGCAACACCATATCGATGAAACAATCCCAGAAAATATTTTGCTTCAATATTACCTTGTTCCGCACTTTTTTTAAAAGAAACGAGAGCCGGTTCATATTCGCGTTTTTTTAGAAAGGTTTTTCCATCTGCCAGATCATCAGCAGCTGTAGAAAATGAAGTAAACAGAAAAAAAGAAATGAGTAACCTTAACCAAAAAGCCAATTGGAATGAAAAATGTTGATTAAGGTTTTTCATCAGATGATTTTACGCAGGAAAAAAGCGTATTTCAAATATAACGGATAGGATCGATTTTCTATGAAATTCCTTTAAATGGAAAAGAGATGCCAATGGAAAAATAAAATCGGAATCAAAAATGAATTGTCCCCTTGATAATACCACCCATACTCTCGTTT
>CAZAIY010000046.1:0-7774 GCA_964485295.1 uncultured Oxalobacter sp.
CTGGCCGCCACAATATTATCACCCACCTCCGTGATGGTTTGAATCGCACAGGTAATGGCGGACATGCCTGATGCCAGTGCCAGGGAGGCGACCCCACCTTCAAGTGCCGCCACTCTTTTTTCCAGCACATCCGTTGTCGGATTCATAATTCGGGTATAGATGTTCCCCGGGACTTTCAAATCAAAGAGGTCAGCAGCATGTTGCGCATTATCAAAGGCATAGGCAACCGTCTGATAAATGGGAACCGTAACCGATTTGGTCACGGGATCCGGCGTATAGCCGGCATGTATGGCAAGTGTATCAATTTTCATGTTTTTATCATCCGGAAAAAATAACGGCAATTAGTTTAACGCTTTTCCATATCTGGCGTTGCGATTTTTTTGAAACTTTTTCCATTCATGTCAGCCCAAATTCTGCAAACGATGAAAATGGGTATAAATCGTATGACTTTCCTCCCGAACAAAACCGGCCAAAGTGAGATTGACCCGATTTGCCAGTCTCACTGCCAGGGCAGTCGGTGCGGAAACAGCCGCTAACAGACTCACTCCGACAACCGCACATTTATGCACCATTTCATAACTGGCCCGACTCGTAACAAGTACCGCACCCAAAGCCATATCCCTATTCTCTTTTGCGAGTGCTCCGATCAGTTTATCCAGGGCATTATGCCGCCCGACATCCTCCCGGATAAACGTTACCTCCCCTTTTTCATTCATCCAGGCGGCAGCATGGGTTGCTCCCGTTTCATCCTTTAATGCCTGCCTTTTTTCCATTTGGGAAAAACCGGCATGCAGCTGTTCATCCGTAAAAAAAAGCGCCTTTGGACGCGATGACGTCTGCTGATAAAAATCAGACAGCGGATTCGTCAGGGAAATATTTCCTGCTTTTTTTTCTTTCGCTTTATTTAATGCTTCACCGGAGACTTCCAAAAGAACACGAAAACCGTTTTGTTTCTCCCTTATGTCACAGCGATACAGTTCGGATGAAACCGTGATAATCCCTTCCGTCAGGGCAAGTCCCAAAGCCAGGTCCTCAAGATCCGAAGGTGTGGCCAGTCTGACTGTATAGGCCAATCCATTGAATTCGAATGAAACAGGTACTTCTTCTGCCAAGGTATCGGTCATTTCCATGGCCTGGCCATTTCGATAACGGACGACAGGAAAACGCGCAATTTTTTCATTTGCCATGAAGAGACCCTTTCATGGGAATAAGGCAACAACTATCGTTGTCTCGTCAATCGTGGCGACTACGGGTTCTTCCTCTTTTATTTCTAAGGAGGACGGTGAAAAACCAATAATCTGGAGTCCGGATGGGGTAATCATGGACAGCTCATCCTCATCCTCTCCCTTGGTGACACAATTTATCGTACCTTCCAGGAAATTAAAGTCGGCTACAGGAGTATCGACGGTTTTTCTTGCAATTTTAACCGGAGCGGCCTTACATAAAGCGATAACAGGCAAATCAGGTCTTAGCGCCAGCAATTCCGCACTGGTACGGGTAATACGTGCGACCAGTTTGACGCCATCACGCAATTCCAGAAAAACCCGGACAATCGGCCCGGAAAATTTTAACGATTTAACACGACAGGGCAATTGATTTCGCATACTCGTCTGAATCCCCAAAGCAGGCAGATCATTGCCAACCGATTCCTTTTTTAAAAGGTCGTTTAAAAACGCTTTCCGTTTTATTTCCAGCTGTGTCGCGATTTCCAGGAAACGTTTTCCGGCACTTGTCAGGCGTGCACCCCCGCCACCGACACCCCCGACATTTTTATCAACCAATAACACCCCTGTTAAGTTCGATAAGGTATCAATTGCCTGCCAGGCCGCCTTATAACTGATGCCCGCTTCACGGGCGGCTTTTGAAATGGACCCCGTTCTTTCAATTAAACGCAAAACTTCAATACGCTTATCCGCAGTCTGATATGCAAAGGCATTTTCCAAAGAAGATTTTTTCATATCCCCTGTTTTCCCAATTTTTTATTCCCCCGTATTTATTTTTATTTTTTTTTGCTAAAATGCGTTATTCCAAAAATGAATAGCGGCTTTCAGATAGGATAAATTATGCCCATATCACGATATTTTATAACATTAATAGGCTGTCTTTTCTTTGCCGGCATGTCAGTTGCCCATGCTGAAACGGTAAATGTTGCCGTTGCGGCCAATTTTGCAACACCCATGAAAATCATCGCTCATAGTTTCATGAAAGCCACCGGACATGAAGTTGTTATATCTTCCAGTTCAACAGGAAAAATCTATGCGCAAATAAAAAATGGCGCTCCCTATGATATTTTTCTTGCAGCCGATGAAAAAACTCCTGTCAAACTGGAAAAGGAAAACGAAACCGTACCAAACAGCCGTTTTACCTATGCCATTGGCCGGCTGGTACTTTGGTCGGCCAAAGAGGGTTTTGTGGATGAAAATGGCCATATCCTGAAAAAATCCACTTTTTCCCATTTGGCCATTGCTTCTCCCAAACTGGCTCCCTATGGACAGGCGGCAAAGGAAACCCTGGAAAAACTGCAGCTCTGGGAGAGTCTGCAGCCCAAACTGGTACAGGGTGAAAACATTGCCCAGACACTTCAGTTTACGGAAAGTGGCAATGCCGAACTGGGATTTGTTGCCCTATCCCAGGTTTACAGAGACAATCAATTAAAAGGGGGATCCGCCTGGATTGTTCCTGAAAAACTATATCATCCCATTCGACAGGATGCCGTTTTGCTCTTAAAAGGTAAAGACAACCCTGCTGCTACTGCATTAATGGATTACCTTAAAGAAAAAATGGCATTAAAGGTCATTCATTCTTTCGGATATACCACGGAATAAATGTTTTACCGGGAAAAGAAATGACCAGTTTGGATTATTCTGCAATTATTTTAACCTTTAAGCTTGCCGTATCCACCACTTTAATCCTGCTGGTCATTTGTACACCATTGGCCTGGGTACTCTCCCAGACAAAAGCCTGGTGGAAGGGCCCCGTCAGTGCAATAGTGACGCTTCCCTTTGTATTGCCACCGACTGTCTTGGGGTTTTATCTTCTGGTCATGATGGGGCCTGCGGGTCCTATTGGAAAAATAACGAATGCCCTAAATATTGAGCCCCTGCCGTTCAGTTTTGCCGGTCTTGTGATTGCATCCATATTCTACTCGCTTCCTTTTGTCGTCCAGCCACTGCAAAATGCTTTTGAAGCGATAGGGCAGCAACCCCTTGATGCCGCCGCCACGTTAAGGGCCTCTCCACTGGACACCTTTTTTCGTGTCGTCTTGCCCCTGGCAAAGCCAGGTTATCTCACCGCAACCGTCATGAGTTTTGCTCATACTGTCGGCGAATTTGGTGTCGTATTGATGATTGGCGGCAACATCCCGGGCGAAACCCGGGTGCTTTCCGTTCAGATATTTGATCACGTTGAAGCCCTTGAGTACGCCCAGGCACACTGGCTTTCCGCTTTCATGCTGATATTTTGCTTTCTTGTTCTTTTGGCATTGTATCTTTTCAATCCCACAGGAAAAAAAGCATGAATGACATTCAAACCCGCATTCAGGTTGATTTTCCGGGGTATTCCCTTAATGTGGACCTGACTTTACCCGGTAAAGGCATAACCGGCATTTTTGGTGCTTCCGGTTCGGGAAAATCGACTTTTTTACGCGCCATTGCCGGACTGGAACGCAGCATAAACAGCCGGATTGTCGTTTGTGATGAACTCTGGCATGACGACAGCAAAAATCTATTTGTGCTTCCTTACAAAAGGCCTGTCGGTTTCGTCTTTCAGGATGCGGCACTTTTTACACATCTGACTGTCCGGAAAAACCTGGAATTCGGCTTAAAAAGAATTCCCGAAAAGGATCGCAAGATCTCATTCGATTATGTGGTTGATCTTCTGGGTATTGGCCATTTGATGCAAAGAAAACCCGATACCCTCTCAGGCGGAGAAAAACAACGGGTCGGTATTGCAAGGGCGCTTGCAACCAGCCCTAAAATTCTCCTGATGGATGAACCTCTCGCATCACTGGACAGCCAGCGCAAAGCTGAAATCATCCCTTACCTGAACCGGCTCAATGAAGAACTGGAAATTCCCATTTTGTATGTCAGTCATGCACTGGATGAAATCGTTGCTTTGGCTGATCATGTCGTTTTGCTGGAAAATGGAAAGGTACGCGCATCCGGAAATACCGATCGGATATTGACCCGACTGGATCTGCCTATTGCACATAGTCAGGATGCCGCCAGCATCATTAATGGCACCATCATTGAAAGGGATACCCGTTTTCATCTGAATAAAGTGGCTTTCAGTGGCGGGATCATCACCATGATCAGCAATATCAATCAAATTGGAAAAAAAGTTCGCCTTCGTGTTCAGGCCAGTGATGTCAGTCTGACACTTCAAAAGTCAACCGACACCAGTATTCTGAATATCATTGAATCCCGTATTGTTGATCTTCACGACAATAACGAAGGACTTGTCATGGTGGAACTCGATGCAAATAACACGCCTCTCCTATGCAGAATCACCGCCCGCTCGGCCAGCAATTTGCATTTGACCCCCGGCAAAAAAGTTTACGCACAGATCAAAGGTATTGCCATTGTCGATTAATGCCGGCCCGACTCTCCAGAATGACCATTCTGCTTAAAAAAACAGCAAATTTAAGCAACGCCTGCAAAAAATGGCATAAGCATCTAGAATAAACCCAATTTCAATTGATATTTAAAGAGGTTTTTATGACTACCCAAACCGCCATTTCCCAACATGAGCTGCTCATTGATGGAAAATATATCAAACCCAACAATGGTCAATATTCAACTATTTTGAATCCTGCCACGGAAGAAATCATGGCCAAGGTCGCACAAGGCGATGAACAGGACGTCAATAAAGCCGTCACTGCCGCACGGGCCGCTTTAAAGGTCTGGAATAAAATGCGTGCAGCGGATCGGGCACAGATTCTCTATCGGTTAGCCGATCTTATGGAAGAACATCAGGAAGAACTGATTTTGCTCGAAACACTCAATGCCGGCAAACCTATCGCCAGTGTCAGACGTCAGGACATGCCAGCCGCCATTGATACCATGCGTTACTATGCAGGCTGGTGTGACAAAATCATCGGACAGGTCATTCCCGCCCGCCCTGATGCACTGACCTATACTGTTCGCGAACCTGTTGGAGTCGTTGGTGCCATTGTTCCCTGGAACTTCCCTATCATGATTGGGATCTGGAAAATCGCACCGGCTTTGGCCTGTGGCTGTACACTGGTTGTCAAACCGGCAGAACTGACTCCACTGACCCTGATTCGAATCGGGGAACTGGCTCTTAAAGCCGGACTGCCTCCGGGAGTATTAAATATTGTGACAGGACGGGGCAGTGTTGTCGGTAATGCAATGGTAGCCCATCCCGGCGTCGACAAAATCACCTTTACGGGTTCTCCAAGTGTGGGTAGAGGCATCATGCAGGGGGCTGCCAGCAACTTTAAACGCATTACACTTGAGCTTGGCGGCAAATCGGCCAATATCATTTTTGCCGACGCCAATCTGGATGCCGCTGTTCGCGGGGCCGCATCCGGTGTCTTTTTCAATGCAGGACAGGTCTGCTCGGCCGGCTCAAGAATTCTCGTTCAAAAACAGGTTTATGATGAAGTGGTGGACCGACTGATAGCAAGAGCAAAAGAAATTCGTATTGGGGATACAGCCGATCCGGCAACAGTAATGGGGCCGCTTGTCTCATCCCAGCAGATGAAAACCGTACTCGATTACATTCAAATCGGCAAACAGGAAAAAGCTTCCCTTGTTTACGGTGGAGATCGTTGTGACAGAAAAGGTTATTACGTGGATCCAACCATTTTTACCAATGTCAAACATGAGATGCGCATCTCCCAGGAAGAAATTTTTGGTCCTGTTGCAAGCCTCATTCCGTTTGATAATGAAGAAGATGCGATTCGTATTGCAAATGGCACGGCTTTCAGTCTCGCCGCCGGTGTCTGGAGTGCCGATATTACACGGGTTCATCAGATTGCCAATAATTTACGGGCCGGTACCGTATGGATTAATACCTATGGTTATACGGATATCCGTCTCCCCTGGGGTGGAACGGGTGAATCCGGATTTGGACGGGAACATGGCGAAGCTGCCCTCGAAAACTTTACCGAACCCAAAACCATTTGGCTTTCATTACTTGAAAAACAGAAATAAGTGCCGGAAAAAAAAGGCTTTCTTCAACAGAAAGCCTTTTTTTCATCAACCGGATGAAAATCAGGCAGCCATTTCAACAACCGCATCACGCATATCTGATTTCATCTTTTCATAAGTTTCAATCACATACTGCTCAGCCCACGCCTGATCGGCAATAGGCTCGATTTTAACGGCGCTGTACTTGTGTTCCGGCGTCTTGGAAATCGGATCCAAATGCTCAGCTGTCAATTCATTGCATGCGCCAATCCACCATTGGTAGGTCATGTAAACTGTACCCACATTGGATCTTTCCGTAAGATTCGCTCTGGTGATGACTTTTCCTCTCCGTGAAGCAATCCAGACCAGTTCCTGATCCCTGACACCCAATCTGGAAGCATCTTCCGGATGAATCTGAACATAACCCGGTTCATTGGCCAAAGTCTGCAAGGCCATACAGTTTCCTGTCATGGAACGGCAGGAATAATGTCCCACTTCCCGAACGGTTGACAATACCAAAGGAAATTCGGCACTGGTAGCTTCCATCGGTGGGCGCCATTCTGCCGCAAAGAGCAGGGCTTTTCCACTTGGCGTATCAAACTTGTTTCCTTCATACAGCCATGGCGTTCCAGGATGATCTTCTTCCGGACAGGGCCAGGCAACATAACCCAGTCCCGCCATTTTTTCATAGGTAACCCCTTTATAGAGGTCACATATGTTTCTTAATTCATCCCAGATCTCCTGGGTATTATTGTATTTCATGGGGTAACCCATAGCGGTTGCCATCAGGCTATGAATTTCCCAGTCCGGTTTGACATCCCCTTTGGGTTCCACGGCTTTATAAAAGCGCTGGAATCCGCGATCAGCAGCAGAATAGACGCCCTCATGTTCTCCCCATGAAGTTGCCGGCAATATGACATCAGCCATCATGGCGGTTTTCGTCATAAAAATATCCTGAACAATGATCAATTCCAGTTTTTCAAATTCCTGGCGCAAGGTAGACAGATCCGGTTCTGTCTGAAGAGGATCCTCTCCAAAAATCCAGAATGCCTTGAGTCTGCCATCATGTATGGCATGAGGAACTTCCGTCAGATGGATACCCACTTTTTCCGGGATGGATGGAACATTCCATGCCTTTGCAAATTTTTCCCGATGTTCAGGATTCCAGACACGATAGTATCCCGGCAGTGTCCCCGGCAAAGCGCCCATATCACACGCGCCCTGAACATTATTTTGTCCCCGAACAGGCCCTACCCCTACATTGGGTCTGCCCAAATTACCGGTCATGACAGCCAGACTGGATAAACCCTTGACGACATCCACTGCCTGTCCCCATTGGGTAACTCCCATGCCCCACAAAATAGTCGCAGAAGGCGCAGAGGCATACATATACATCGCATCACGAATCAGATCCGGATCCAGTCCGGTAATATCGGCAACATATTCCGGCGTATATTTTGAAACGACCTCTTTATATTCCTCAAATCCCTCAGCATAGTTTTGAACATATTCCGGGTTATAAAGCCCTTCTTCCAATAAGACATTGGCAAAGGCATTGACAAGAGCCATGTTGGACCCGTTTTTCAGTGGCAGATGTAAATCCGCAATCCGAACGCTTTCAA
>CAZAIY010000047.1:0-7753 GCA_964485295.1 uncultured Oxalobacter sp.
GGTTCGACACCTGCTGTATTAAGGGAACGCATTTTTTCAACAAGGGAAAAAATATCATTGAGCTGTTGCAGATTTTTCTGTAGCTGATCTTCAGGAATTTCCAGTTGGGATAATTGGGCAATACGAAGAACATCGGATAGCGTAAGATGTGTCATTTTTGTATTTTCTAGTCTAAAAATTTAAAACAAGCAAAGAAACTGTAAAAAGTTTAAAAAAAGTAATATTTGAAACACAACATTACTGATTATTAAACAAATTATAAGGTAGAATATCGAGTCTATGTTTGTTCGTTTATTTGGAATTAGATTTTTTAATGGTTAACGCGCTTGTTTATGCGCAGCGGGATTATTCATGTTTGGATTTTTACGTAGCTATTTTTCAAATGATCTGGCAATAGATTTAGGTACGGCAAACACACTGATCTATGTCAGAAATTCAGGTATTGTTCTTGATGAACCTTCTGTTGTTGCCATTCGTCAGGAAGGTGGACCAAATGCAAAGAAAAATATTCAGGCTGTTGGTCACGAAGCTAAACAGATGTTAGGAAAAGTACCTGGTAATATTGAAGCTATTCGTCCGATGAAAGATGGGGTAATTGCGGATTTTACTGTTACCGAGCAAATGCTGAAACAGTTTATCCGTATGGTCCATAATTCAAAATTTTTCAAACCATCCCCTCGTATAATTATCTGTGTTCCATGTGGATCAACCCAGGTTGAACGGCGTGCTATTCGTGAGTCTGCCTTGGGAGCAGGTGCATCTAAGGTTTTTCTCATTGAAGAACCGATGGCGGCGGCAATTGGCGCTGGCCTTCCTGTTGCCGAAGCGACAGGATCCATGGTTGTCGATATCGGCGGAGGAACAACAGAAGTGGGAGTTATTTCCCTTGGTGGTATGGTCTACAAGGGGTCTGTTCGTGTCGGTGGTGACCGTTTTGACGAGGCTATTGTGAACTATATTCGTCGCAATTACGGTATATTGGTCGGTGAACAGACTGCCGAAGCCATTAAAAAAAGTATCGGTTCAGCCTATCCTGGCAAGGAAGTCAAACAAATGGAGGTCAGAGGTAGAAATCTTTCTGAAGGTATTCCACGTTCCATTACCATTTCCAGTAATGAAATTCTTGAAGCTTTAACAGATCCTCTCAACCAGATTGTCTTAGCAGTAAAAAATGCCCTTGAACAGACACCTCCGGAATTGGGTGCGGATATTGCGGATAAAGGAATGATGCTCACAGGTGGAGGAGCATTGCTCCATGATATCGATCTTTTGTTAAGGGAAGAAACAGGGTTGCCTGTTTTAATTAGTGAAGATCCCCTCACTTGTGTCGCCCGTGGTTGTGGACTTGCATTGGAAAAAATAGATCAGCTTGGTTCAATTTTCTCTTATGAATAGTGTTTAATATGACTGGGCGAGTTTGGGGAGGTACGGATATTTATCTATCTGTACCTACAGATAGAGTTTTAAAAACGGCATTTGTTTACTAGCTCAGCCATGCAGCACTCTTTACCGCCTCTTTTCAAGCAAGGAACGCCTGTTCGGGTAAGAGTGGTAATTTACATTTTTGCAGCCATTATCATGTTGATGGTTGATTCCCGATTGCATGCACTTGTCCATGTTCGTCAGGTAATCGGTTTTGTTTTATATCCTTTTCAACAGATCGCGATGATGCCAAAAAATATCATATATGGCATCGGGGATTATTTTACTTCTGTCGCATCCTTGCAGGAAGAAGTCAATGTTTTGCGAAAACAGGAGTTGGACAAAGCACAACAATATCAACAGGCAGAGCAGCTGATTACGGAAAATGCCCATTTAAGAGAATTGCTTAAACTGAATAAAAGGCTTCCGGTTCAATCGCTTCCTGCAGAAATTTTGCATGATGCCAGAATCATGTATGAACGGAAAGTTATTCTCAATCGTGGTGCCAATGATGGTGTTGTTCTTGGACAGCCCGTGATTGATGAAAATGGAGTTGTCGGGCAGATAACGAGAGTGTTTTTTTCCACTTCTGAAGCAACACTTTTAATCGATAAGGATCTGGCCATACCGGTTCAAGTTGCAAGAACGGGAATGCGGGGGGTCGTTTATGGACTGGGCAAAGTGGGGTATCTTGAATTTCGCTTTTTGGAGGCGGAGGCAGATATCCAGTCGGGTGATATGCTGGTTACTTCCGGTATTGATGGACTCTATCCTCCCGGATTGGCTGTGGGAGAAGTAGTAGAAGCCAATAGTGAAAGTTCCGAGTCAATCAATCATATTATTTGTCGCCCAACTGCCGGATTGGAACGAAGTCGGCAGGTACTGGTATTATTGTCAAGTATTGACAGTCAGTACAAATTGCAGGAAGAGGATGTTTCCCTGACAGGTAAAAAACGTCGTGAGGCTGATATTGCAGCCGCCAGAAAAAAAGCGGGGGTAAAATAATGAATCGGCCACCTGCAAAAGCAATTCTGTTACCAGCAAGTCCGATCTTCATTGCTTTTACGCTTTTTGTCGCTTTTTTATTGAACCTGCTTCCATTGGGTCAAATAGTTGGTGTGCCTGATTTTGTCGCGCTGTGTCTTGTTTTTTGGGGAGTACATCAACCAAGACGTGTGGGATTGGGAATCGCTTTTTGCATGGGGCTGTTAATGGACGTCAATAATGCCACACTTTTGGGTGAAAATGCATTGGCCTATACAGTACTTTCTTATTTGGCAGTGACGATACATCGAAGAGTGCTATGGTTTCCATTAAGTAAGCAGATACTATTGATTTTGCCTTTACTTCTTCTGGCGCAAATAATTCGGATGTGTATACAGTTTTTGATTAACAGTCGTTTTTCCAGTTGGATATATTTGCTAGATAGTTGTGTTGCCGCCATTTTATGGCCGTTATTGACCATTCTCCTTTTGGCGCCTCAACGTCGAGCTGTTAATAAAGATTTGGATCGCCCTTTATAGGGGGAAGGATTTTTCTATTGATTGCCGATATAAAGACATAAAATAGTTTTTGATATGGTAAATCCGAACAATACAGCCCGTGATTTGTATTTTTTTCAGTGGCGTATAGCTGTACTGGTTGTGTTGGTTCTTGTTTGTTTCTTCCTTTTATTTATAAGATTTGTCTGGCTACAGGTTGTTCGTTATGACAATTATGTCGTGAAATCTGATGAAAACAGAATATCTCTTATGCCAATTGTTCCCAGCAGGGGAATGATAATGGATCGAAACGGGGTTTTACTGGCAAAAAACTACTCAACGTATACACTTGAAATGGTTCCTTCAAAAATAGAAGGAAATTTTGAGGAAATCATTAATGAACTGGCAAAAATTGTGACGATAGAACCGAGAGATCGTCGGCGTCTGAAACGGCAATTTAAGGAATCGAAACGATTTGAAAATATTCTTATTCGAAACCGGCTTACTGATGAAGAGGTAGCCCGTTTTATTGTGCAGCGGTTCCGTTTCCCCGGGATCGATATTCAAACCAGATTCTCTAGGCAATATCCCATGGGCAATGCCGCCTCTCATGTTATCGGCTACCTTGGACGAATGAGCCAAAAGGATATTGATAATCTCAAACCGGAAGATGAGGCGAATTACCGTGGTACCAGTTATATAGGAAAAGAAGGTATAGAGAAAAGTTATGAACGGGAATTGCATGGAATAACCGGGTATGAGGAAATGGAAGTTTCCGCAAAAGGAAAACTCATTCGTATTCTTTCCCAAAACAAGCCTGTTCATGGAAATAATTTATATCTTTCAATTGATATTGAACTTCAAAAAATTGTAGAAGAAGCTTTTGGTAATCGTCGGGGTGCTTTTGTCGCCATCCAGCCTGAAACAGGAGAAATCCTGGCATATGTTTCCATGCCGACATTTAATCCCAATCTTTTTGTTGAAGGGATCGATCAGCAAAATTGGGATGAACTTAACAATTCTCCTGACAGACCGCTCATCAATCGTCCTTTAAGAGGCGCATATCCGCCTGGTTCCACTTACAAGCCTTTTATGGCATTGGCCGCATTGGAATTGGGGAAACGGACACCGGAAGCTGCCATTTCGGATCCGGGTTATTTTTACTTCGGCAATCACCGTTTTCGGGATGACAAGGTAGGGGGACATGGTTTTGTCGATATGTACAAATCCATCGTACATTCCTGTGATACCTATTATTACATTTTGGCCAATGAAATGGGTGTCAATGCCATGCATGATTTCATGAAACAGTTTGGATTCGGTCAAAAAACAGGTATCGATCTTGCTCATGAAAGGACAGGTGTCCTGCCTTCAATAGAATGGAAAAAAAGGGCATTTAAAACATCTGAGCGACAAACCTGGTATGCCGGTGAAACCATTTCGCTGGGAATCGGACAGGGATATAACTCGTTTACCCCCTTGCAAATGGCTTATGCTACCGCTTTATTGGCCAATAACGGCAAGACAAGAAGCCCTCATCTGGTTCATGCTGTCGAAAACAGTATTACCCATGAAAAAAATCCTGTTATCACAGAAAGTAGGGAAATCAATTTGAAACAGGAAAATATTGATGTGATAAAAAAAGCGATGATCGGGGTAACGAAAGAGGGAACTTCAGCAGGTGTTTTTGCCAGAGCAGGTTATGAATCTGCCGGTAAAACAGGAACTTCTCAAGTTATTGGCATGAGACAAAATGAAAAATATGATGCCAGTCGGATTGCGGAAAGACACCGTGATCATGCTCTGTATATTGCCTTTGCTCCGGCAGACAAACCAACCATTGCATTGGCGCTTATTGTTGAGAATGGTGGGTTTGGTGCGGTTGCGGCTGCACCTATAGCAAAAAAAGCCCTGGATTATTATCTTCTTGGAAAACGGTCTAGCGATAAGGAAAGAATTCCTGTCCCGACGGTTCAGGAAACAGAAGAACAACCGGAAGAAAAAGATGTTGAATCAATTGTTGGTGCAGTGGAAGAATTATCCCCTGTTCCGGCTGAAGAAATGCACAATACAAATGAAGTAGAAAAAATTTCCCAGAACGATGAATTGGATCAATGAAAATCCTTGACAGAAATACCATAGTTAATTTTTTAAGACAGCATGTGATGGTGCTGGATGGCCCATTGGCGCTGATAATTTTTTTGATTGTGTCAACAGGATTGATTACATTGTATTCGGCAGGGATTGATTTTCCCGGGAGAATAGAAGATCAGTTGCGCAATATCATACTGGGCTTTATTGTCATGTGGATAGCTGCCAGTGTGCCGCAACAGGTATTGATGCGTTTTGCTGTTCCATTGTATTCATTTGGGATTGCTTTACTGGTTGCTGTTGCCATGTTTGGCTTAATCCGTAAAGGAGCCCGTCGATGGCTGAATGTCGGCGTAGTTATTCAACCGTCTGAAATCATGAAAATTGCTGTACCCATGATGCTGGCCTGGTTTTTTCAACGTCGTGAGGAAGATTTAAGCTGGAAAGAATTTGTAATAGCAGTTGTTTTGCTGGCGATTCCTGCGGTCTTGATCATGAAACAGCCCGATTTGGGAACAGCCCTTTTGGTTCTGGCATCCGGTTTTTATGTTATTTTTTTGGCAGGGTTGCCATGGCGTGCAATTGCAGCTTTAGGCGTAGCAGCTGTAGTCAGTTTGCCTTTGGTTTGGACCATGTTGCATGATTATCAGCGTCAAAGAGTCTTGATGCTGATTGACCCGTCATCCGATCCGCTGGGAAAAGGGTTTCATATCATTCAGTCCATGATTGCAATTGGTTCCGGAGGTATAACGGGAAAGGGATGGTTACAGGGAACACAAGCCTATTTGCATTTTGTTCCTGAAAGGACAACGGATTTTATTTTTGCTGTTTATGCAGAAGAATTTGGATTGATTGGCAATATCATATTGCTTCTTTTTTATCTTGCTTTGATTGTGCGTGGTATGATAATTGCCATACGGGCATCTTCGGTGTTTTCTCGCTTGTTGGCTGGTGCAATTACCATGATGTTTTTTACGTATGCTTTTGTCAATATCGGTATGGTAAGTGGTGTTCTGCCAGTAGTAGGTGTTCCCCTTCCTTTTATGAGCTATGGGGGAACAGCCATGGTAACACTTGGATTGGGTGCCGGAATTCTAATGAGTATAAACAGAGGGCGTAAATTGGTGCAAACCTAGCCATGTTTTTGAAAATGATCTGTCGGTATGAATATAAAAAAGAAATTTTTTAACACCTGTGTTTTCTTCCTGGACAGGAAAAATATCTATCGATTTCAATTCTTATTGATATTATCCGTTTTCTTTTGCTTCATTTTGTCAGGATGTTCGACAACCAAATCGGACAGATATTCCTCAAGTCGTACGGCGTCTACCAGTTCAGGTTTGCCCAAAGCGGGTTCCGGACGTGGTGGTTATTATCAGGATGACGGTCCAATGGATTATACTCCGGAAGATCTCCAGAATATTCCGGATGCCATTCCCCGTGTGGAACCTTATGCAAGAGGACCTAATAAACCCTATACGGTATTTGGTAAAACCTATGTTCCCATAACGGATAATCGCCCCTATAAAGTCAAAGGAATGGGGAGCTGGTATGGCAAAAAATTTCATGGAAATAAAACGTCCTCAGGTGAAGTGTATGATATGTTCAAGATGACGGCAGCCCATCCGATATTACCCATTCCCTGTTATGTTCGTGTTACCAATGTTAATACGGGAAAACAGGTTATTGTCAGGGTGAATGATCGGGGACCTTTTCATTCGGACAGAATTATTGATCTTTCTTATACTGCCGCTTTGAAACTGGATTATTTAAAGCAGGGAAGTGCTTTACTTGAAGTTGAACATCTTTTGCCGGATGAAATTGAACGGATTAATCTTGCAAGAAATTCCAGTTCGGCTTTATCCCAACAAAATAGTCAATCGGTCGTAGCGGTCAATCAGGAAAACAAGGAGCAGGAAAAACGGTCTGCTGTAGAAAGCACACCCGTTGCCATTCCTGCAACGACGACCATTCTTACAACCCAAAATGCTTCCAGTGAAAACCCATTTCCTAAAGAGGAGGCGTATTATCTTCAACTGGGAGCCTATCAGCAAATTGGCAATGCCCAGGCAAGACAGGCAGAATATGCTTTAAGCTGGGCACATATTATTCCTGGAATGGAATTGGTTGAAGCAGATAACTACTATCGATTATTTGCTGGTCCTTTCCAATCCCAGGAGGAGGCAAATTATGTTGCCCAACAAATAGAAAGTACAGGACTTCGCCCACTCATTGTGAGACGTTAATTTGTAAAAACATCAGCAAAATAATGTCATTTTGCTGATGTTTTTTTTTGAATTTGTTCAGGCAAATTGGTTAATCGCCGTAAAGTTTTTGTTTAAGTTCCCTGCGTTGCTGTGCTTCTAAAGATAAGGTTGCAGTTGGTCTTGCCAAAAGTCGTGGAATGCCAATAGGTTCTCCGGTTTCTTCGCACCAACCATACTCTCCGGCATCAATACTTGCAATGGATTGTTGTACTTTCTTTAATAACTTACGCTCACGATCTCTTGTTCGCAACACTAAAGCATGCTCTTCTTCGATTGTTGCTCGATCGGCGGGGTCAGGTACCAATGGCGTATCACGAAGATTTTCTGTTGTTTCTCCGGCATTTCTAATGAGTTTAGTTTCAAGCTCTTTTAGACGATTTCTGAAAAATGCAAGCTGGGAAGGACTCATGTAATCCTTATCGCTCATTTTCAAAATTTCTTCTTCCGTAAGGAGCGTATTCTCTGTCTTTGCAGATACGGCTTTTTTCGCTT
>CAZAIY010000048.1:0-7655 GCA_964485295.1 uncultured Oxalobacter sp.
AAAAAGGATTTAATTTATATCGTGGTGATATTGGTTCAAATAAAGAAAATCAAATGGATACATCACCAAAAGTATTGCCGGATTTTCACAAATCGGATTTTCCGCTTGAGACACCGGATTATTTGCGCAAAATTTATTGGTGGGCTTACGAACATCCTTTTGCTGTCAGGTTCTGGGATAGGGATTTTTTGATTAATTTTGTTTTGTTGGGCAATTACAATCGTCTGGTTAATGTGGTGCTGGACGAGTTTCCCTCTCCGATTACAGGATCGATGCTTCAAATTTCCAATGCATATGGACAGTTGGTGCCCCGCCTGCAGCAACAATTAGGAAAAAATGCCCATTTTGATCTGATCGATATATTGCCTATTCAGCTGGAAAAAACGCGACAGAAATTAGAATGGCCGGATGAAAGAATCAGGATGTTTCAGTGTGATGCAACAGCATTGCAATGTTCAGATAATAACTATGATCATGTTTTGATGTTTTTTTTACCTCATGAGTTGCCGGAAAAACAAAGAAAACTGGCATTATCAGAGGCTTTTCGGGTAGTTAAACCAGGTGGAAAACTGATTTTTGTGGAGTTTCATCGCCCTCATGTATTCAATCCTTTTCGTCTGTGGCAACGATTAATCTTTTTTTTGTTTGAGCCGTTTGCCACTGATATGTGGCACCATGAACTGATTCATTATTTTCCGGTAGATGTCAAATACAAAATTCTCAATAAGACAACTTATTTTGGCGGGTTATACCAAAAACTGGTTGTAACTAAAGAGTAAAAGGTTTTTGTCTGTTTTCTATGCTTTTATTTCAATTTTGGATATAATCTAAAAATTTTCCGTATCGAACTTTTTTTTGGAAAGATTATGGTTGTTATTCGTTTAGCTCGTGGCGGTGCGAAAAAGCGCCCTTTTTATAGAATTGTTGCTACTGATTCTCGTAGCCGTCGTGATGGTCGGTTTATCGAACGTATCGGTACTTATAATCCTTTTGCTGCAGAAAATGAAAAAGGATTGAGTATTGCAACGGACAGATTGGCTTATTGGCAGGGAGTTGGTGCCAAGTTGACTCCGGCTGTGGAACGTTTAGTTCGGGAAAACAATAAGCAGGCGGCATAAGTTTGTCGAAGACAGTGACAGCACCTGATGATCTGATTGTTGTAGGCCAAGTGGCAGGGGCTTATGGGGTACAAGGCTGGGTAAGGATTCGTCCTTATTCAGAAGATGCAGAAACGCTATTAACGGTTAAAGACTGGTGGTTGGAAAAACCCGCACTTCATGCTGTAAAAGTATTGCAGCGGCGTGTGCATAATGATGAAATACTTGTTCGTCTTTCTACTATTGAGTCCCGTGAAGATGCAGAAGCAGCAAAAGGAACTTTAATAAAAATCTCTCGTAGCCTTTTCCCAAAACTGGAAGAAGACGAGTTTTATTGGGTTGATCTGATCGGTCTTCAAGTGATCAATCTTGGCGGAGAATCGTTGGGTCTTGTTCATGATTTGATGGATAATGGTGTACATCAAATCCTGCGGGTTGAAGTAGAAAAAGAAGGAGATTCTGGGAAACGTAAAGAAATTCTGATTCCTTTTGTTGAGAAATTTATTCAAAACGTGGATCTTAAGGAAAAGAAAGTTTTGGTGGATTGGGAATCGGATTATTAAATAGCTGTTAGTTTGTCGGAATGTAAGGAGGAAAGGTGGTACAGTTTGATGTCATCACACTTTTTCCGGAAATGTTTTCTGCTTTAACAGAAGCCGGTATTACCCGACGGGCATTTGAAGAAAATTATTGCTCGTTGAGATTATGGAATCCAAGAGATTTTACAAATGATCGGCGACGTACTGTTGATGACAGACCTTACGGAGGCGGTCCTGGTATGGTGATGCTGGCAGAGCCTTTAGAAAAAGCGATAAATTCGGCTAAAACTGCTCAACAAACAGACGGAATGGAAACCTATGTTGTTTATTTGTCTCCACAGGGAAATCCCTTAACCCATAAGCGGGTAATGTCTTTAAAAAAAAAGCAGGGACTGATTTTATTATGTGGGCGATATGAGGCAGTTGATCAACGATTGATTGAACGCTGTGTCGATGAAGAAATAAGCATAGGTGATTTTGTTGTATCTGGTGGTGAAATTCCTGCGATGGCTTTGATGGATGCCATCATTAGACAGCTTCCAGGAGTTTTGCATGATGATTTATCTGCTGTACAGGATAGTTTTGTTCCGGGTATTTTGGATTGCCCCCATTACACAAAACCGCCTTTGTATGATGATATGTCAGTGCCGGCAGTATTGATGAGCGGGAATCATGCTGAAATAGAAAAATGGCGAAGAGAACAGGCATTGCTGGCTACTCGCCAAAAACGGCCGGATTTGCTTGAAAAAGCACGCATGGCAGGTTTGTTGTCTGATTCAGACGAAAAGTTTTTAAGTAGTAAAATGTAGTTTTAATTTATGATAAAGCATGAACGAAAGTTCATTTGTATAATGAATCATCCTCTGTCAGGTATTTTTTCCGGATAAAAAAAAGAAAACGCTGGAAATAGGATATACGCTGATACGATGAGATAGGAGAGAAAATGAATTTGATTCAACAACTTGAAAAAGAGGAAATTGAGCGTTTGGGAAAAAATATTCCTGAATTTGCTCCTGGTGATACAGTAGTTGTAAACGTCAATGTGGTTGAAGGTAATCGCAAACGTATACAGGCATATGAGGGTGTTGTTATTTCTCGTCGAAATCGTGGCTTGAATTCCAATTTTATTGTTCGCAAGATTTCTTCAGGAGAAGGGGTTGAAAGAACATTTCAATTGTATTCCCCTCTGATTGCGTCTATTGAAGTCAAACGTCGTGGAGATGTACGTCGTGCCAAGTTATATTATTTGCGTGAGCGTTCAGGTAAATCCGCACGAATTAAAGAAAAATTGCCAAGTCGGGTTGCCAAGCAGGCATCAGAATAAAACAGATTTATCAGTAGATAAAAAAGGGCACCGCAAAAATGGGTGCCCTTTTATGTTTCTGGGAGGATGTGTGGCTGAATTAAAACGGATTCCTGAAAGTTGTCCTATAGATTCCATTGCAAACGAACCCGCCGTTTCAATGGACAGGTTAAATGTGGAATGGTTACGGTATCGCTTTGCGCATCCTCGTTCATGGGTTCCGGAAGGATGGGTGGATAAAATTATTGTAAAAGGTCGAAACAAATGGATTCCGGCAGCTGTTCTGGTTCCACTTGTGGCGAGGAAAGACGATGATCTGAAGGTAATGTTGACCCGTCGGGCTGCCCATTTGCAGGATCATGCAGGGCAAATCAGTTTTCCCGGGGGAAGGGTGGATTTATTGGATTCGTCTCGTATTGAAACAGCTTTGCGGGAAATGGAAGAAGAAGTCGGGATAGAAAGAGAGCAGATTGAAATTTTGGGCACATTACCGGAGTATCGAACCACGAGTGGATACCGTATTACTCCCGTTGTTGCGATTGTTCGCCCTCCTTTCACCGTTCGATTTGATCCAATGGAAGTTTCCGAGGTTTTTGAAGTGCCTTTTGCTTATTTTATGACGGGAGAAAATTATCAGCGTCGGTTAATAGATATACCAGAAATCGGCATTCGAACCATTTATACCATTCCTTATGGTGATTATATGATTTGGGGAGCTACAGCAGAAATGCTACGGAACCTTTTTCATTTTATGAGGGCATAAAATGAAAAAGGTTGTTTTAAGCAGGAAAGAAATTGAAAAAATCCGATGGAGGAAATATCTGCCAGACCGGTTAATTTTTCTATGGATGTAAACAGTATTGATACGGAAACTTTCGAAATCAAAGGCTGGTTAAAAAAACATATGGCGTCTTCTTTGAGAACGGAATAAGATTGGTATAGGATACATTGTTGCTGTAATTTTTCTATTTTTTATTTCTGTAAGAATATTGCAGTTATTAATATCGTGTATTACCAGTCGTGGATACAGAAAAAGTGGGTGTTAGGGTATGGTTTCTTCAGTCACATTTGCTGATGTAACTGACAAAATTACATCAGGACTTTCATCAGAACATCGCAAGTTGATATTGGATGCTTATGATTTTGCCGTTCAGGTTTACGATGATAAAAAGCTTGTTTCGGGGCAGGCTGTCATTGAATTTGCCCGTACAGTTTGTTTGATTTTGGCAACTTTAAATACAGATCCGGAAACGCGTATTGCAGGGCTTTTGGTTCCTTTACCTGAAATCAATTCCGAGGAATGGGAAAAAATTGAAAGTCGTTTTGGTTCGGAAGTGGTCGGTCTTGTTGATAATCTGCGTCAACTGTTGAAGTTAAAAGATGTTAGTGGTGGGTTGTTGCAGCCTCAAGTGAGCGGTAAAAATGCAGCCCAATTCCGAAAGGAACAGACAGAAACACTGAGAAAAATGCTCCTGGCAATGGCATCGGATATGCGTGTCGTGTTGTTGCGTCTTGCGATTAGGGTTGCCGGATTGCGTTATATTGCAGAAACAAAAAAATTGAATGAGGGAAGCGAGCAATACGCCCGGGAAACATTGGAGTTGTATGCGCCTCTTGCAAATCGATTAGGTATTTGGCAGATGAAATGGGAGCTAGAAGATCTCTCTTTCCGTTTTTTGGAGCCGGACGCTTATAAATCCATTGCAAAAATGCTGGAAGAAAAGCGAACTGAACGTGAAGGATTTATTGCTTCAGCCATAGAACGTGTTCGCAAGGAATTAAAAGAGGCGGGAATTAAAGCGGATATTTCCGGAAGACCCAAACATATCTATAGTATCTGGAACAAAATGCATGGAAAATCGCTCAATTTTGAACAAATGCATGATGTCAGAGCCCTCAGAATCATTGTTTCGGATATTAAAACCTGTTTTACGGTACTTGATATCATTCATAGAATGTGGTCTCCCATTCTTGAAGAATTTGATGACTACATTTCCCGCCCCAAACCAAATGGTTATCAATCTTTACATACGATTGTGGTTGCTGAGGATGGCCTAACATTGGAAGTACAGATTCGTACAAAAGAAATGCATAATTTTGCTGAATATGGGGTAGCCTCTCATTGGAGATATAAAGAAACGGGAGGATCGGATTTTTCCACTCAGCAATATGATGAAAAAATTTCCTGGTTACGGCAGCTACTTTCCTGGAAAACGGAGGTCGCTGACGGAACGTCGCAAGAAGATGATGTCCATAGCGATTGGGTAAAAAGAATTAAGGCAACGACGCTTGATGATCAGCGTATTTATGTGTTGACGCCTCAGGCTAGAGTTATCGATTTGCCAAAAGGGGCAACACCTATTGATTTTGCCTATCAGGTTCATACGAATGTCGGACACCGTTGCAGGGGAGCCAGAGTTGATGGGGTTATGGTGCCTTTAAATACTTCATTAAAAAGTGGCCAAACAGTTGAAATCATTACGGCAAAAGGGATTGATGCAGGACCTTCCCGTGATTGGCTCTCACCCAATTTTGCCGTCAGTTCCCGAACCCACGCAAAAATTCGTTCGTGGTTTAATGCCATTGATTATGAAGAAACCGTTGCCAGTGGTCGCAGTATCATTGAAAAACTTTTACAAAGAGAGGGAAAAACTTCAGTTAATCTGGAAGACCTGGCACATAAGCTGGGCTATACAAAATTGGAAGAATTTTTTCTGGCAGCGGGAAAAGACAAGATCAATACCCGGGTTGTTGAACAAATATTGCATGGACAGGAACCTGACAAGGAAACAAGAGATGAAGATGTCGTCCTTTTAAGAAAAAGCCGGGCATCCAGTATTGCCCGAGGAGCAAAGTCCGGTGTGCTCGTTGTCGGTGCAGAGGGATTGTTAACGCAGATGGCACGATGCTGCAAACCGGCACCTCCTGATCCTATCGTTGGTTTTGTGACACGTGGTAAAGGTGTTTCCATTCATCGACCAAATTGTAAAAACTTTTTTGAGATGCAAAAAAAATCACCGGAACGTGTGATACAGACAGATTGGGGTATTTCTGATCCGGAAACAGTCTATCCGGTTGATATTTTTGTCCTGGCAGGCGATCGCCAAGGTTTGTTACGCGATATTTCGGATATTTTCATGCGTGAGAAACTCAATGTCATAGGGGTTAATACAATCAGTAATAAAGGACAGGCACGTATGTCCTTTACGGCTGAAGTGACTTCGACGGAAAGTTTGAATAAGGCGATTCAAATGATTCGGGAAGTGCCGGGAGTCTTGGATGTCAAACGGCTTTAGTTTTGTCTTGTAATGAATTTTTTTAATTTGTCAGTTAGCTGTTAAACTATTACCGTTTATAAAGATAAAACAGTACTGTTTTGGCAGAAGCAGGAGGCAAAAGGATTAGTCATGAAAAAAGTCAAGCTGTTTTTACTTACACTGGTTATTGGTCTGGCGTCTACTTTTTATCAGGCATATCAAGCGGATTTCACCACGGAAAGTATTCATAAGTGGATTTTAAATGGATTGCTGGTCGCGGCAATCATTGGTTTTATTGCTGTGAAATATCTCAAAAGCAAAGGAAAATTTGATTAGGTGCGAGTAAAGCGGAAAATTTTATTGTGATAATATCCGATGCGGTCCGCTGAGTTTTTTTGCGGACCTTTTACTTTTTTACTTCATAAATTGCCATGCCCCCCATTATTCGTATTTCATCTGCTTTCATTAGGCGTTTGTGCATGATTATTTTGGCGCCTATTTTATTTCTTTTACTTGTCTGTACCCGGGTCAGCAAAGGTATTCAGACAGGATGTTCTGAATTTTCAGAGATGTTTTCTGCTGTTTGGAAAGGGGTACAGGAAGATCCTACCCTTTTGCCGTGTCCCTTTTGTGGAGGAAAATGTTTGCCCCATGGCTGGCAGACACAAGGGGGTGCAACAGGGCCTGCATGTGATAACTGTGGCGCGACAACATGGTCTGTCGATACTTGGAATTCCCGGGTTATGCTCACAGAAGAACAACTCAAATTGGTGCAAAATGAAGAGGAAATGAATCAATGAAATAGATCCTCGCTTTGAGTTTGCGACTCGAATATGTCATAACCTGTTTACGAAAAAAGTTCTGCCCGGATCAAAACAATCCAGTCAATATCATTTGACATTTCAAATATATGGATCTGTATCCTGCAAATAATTACTTGTCATCCTGCTGTTTAAAAAATTTCTCAATAGAATCCTGCAGGGAAGTTTTTTCTGATGGTTTTTCTTTGTCTTTCTCTTCTATTGGAGGAGGTTCAGTTGGATAATTGGAAGGACCCAGTAACAGTTTGAAATTGGGATGGGTTACCAGTTTGCGAATCAGATTTTTAACCGCATAGGAATAAGTATCACTGGCAACCTGACAGGCACTTTCCCCGACGATATTTGTTCTAAAGTTAAGCTGTTCTCTTACGGAGATGGATCTTCCATTGTTTGATGACAATGTCATTTTTAAAATCCATTCTCCTGTTGTCAAAGTGCTCAGGGATATTTGGGTGACATGCCCTTTGAGAACAATAGGTGAATCAAGCGAATAAAGATCGGCGAGTTCCAGTTCCGTCATGAAAGCATCCTGGATATATCTGACAAGACCGCCATCTCCGGAATAGGTAATCAGGCTGTAGCCTCTGCATTGATTTATTCCGCTTCCACTTAAGGTTGTTTCAAAATTGGCAAGACTG
>CAZAIY010000049.1:0-7553 GCA_964485295.1 uncultured Oxalobacter sp.
CTCACCTTTGTGGAAAGACTGAACATCATGACAGAAAGTACAGGTGCCTTTCATAACCAGATGAGCAGTTTTTCGGAAAAAATCAATCAGACTAGCCATGCAGTGGAATTGAATTCGGTTATTGAAGCCATTATGGAAGAAACCCGTTCCATCCAAACCAATACCTATGTCGCACTCAACCAGATGGAAGAAGCGAAAAAACAGGTGGAAATGGCAGAAAATCGTGTCAAGGATCTGGAAAACCAGCTGGAACAGATGAATGATCTGGTAAAGGAAGACTGGTTAACAGGCAGTCTCAATCGCCGTGGACTGGAAGACGCCTTTGAAAAGGAAGTTACCCGTTCCGAACAAAACCGGACACCTTTATGTGTGGCTTTGCTGGATCTGGACAACTTTAAGGAATTAAATGAAAAACATGGCTATCTGACCGGAGATGATGTTCTTGCCAATCTGGTTCGTGTTGTAAAACACACTTTACGCCCGACTGACATCATTGCCAGACACGGCGGTGAAGAATTTCTGATTCTTTTGCCCGCAACAGAACCCGATGATGCTGTCTCGATTATGCAACGACTGCTAAGAGAATTAACCAAACATTTCTTTATGTACAAAAATGAACGCATTCTGATTACATTTAGCGCAGGTGTTGCCCTGCACAAAAAAGGTGAAGATTGTGATACTGTCTCGCGACGGGCAAATGAAGCGATGGAAATGGCCAGACAGACCGTGAAAAATCAGGTCCTGGCTGCAAAATAATCAAAAAATTGATAAAAATTAAGAAATACCCGAAATTTCTGTGAAAATGCGACATTTCCTGATTCATTGACAGAAATAAATCCGGATTTGGTGCAAAACAATACAGAAAAAACAGATAAAATTTGTTGTTCTCTCTTAACCATACCTCATTGGAGACTTTGATGAAATTTCGCTTTCCAATTGTCATTATTGATGAAGATTACCGATCCGAAAACACTTCCGGACTGGGTATTAGGGCTTTGGCCAAAGCAATGGAAGACGAGGGTATGGAAGTACTGGGAGTGACCAGCTATGGCGATCTTTCCCAATTTGCGCAACAGCAGTCCAGGGCATCGGCTTTTATTCTTTCCATTGACGATGAAGATTTCGGCAATGGAACGGAACCTGAAATCAATAAGGCTCTGGAACCCCTGCGCGCTTTTGTCGAGGAAATTCGCTATAAAAATGCCGATATTCCCATTTACCTTTATGGAGAAACCCGAACCTCAAGACATATCCCCAATGATCTGTTAAGGGAATTGCACGGGTTCATCCACATGTTTGAAGATACCCCCGAATTTGTCGCCAGACATATCATCCGTGAAGCACGATCCTATCTGGACAGTCTCGCCCCTCCTTTTTTCAGGGCATTGATGCATTATGCACAGGACGGCTCCTATTCCTGGCATTGTCCGGGACACTCGGGCGGGGTTGCCTTTTTGAAATCACCCATCGGTCAAATGTTTCATCAATTCTTTGGTGAAAACATGTTGCGTGCGGATGTCTGCAATGCAGTTGAAGAACTGGGCCAGCTGCTTGACCATACCGGACCGGTTGTACAAAGTGAACGTAATGCCGCACGTATCTTCAATGCGGATCATTGTTACTTCGTGACAAATGGCACATCCACTTCCAACAAAATCGTCTGGCATTCCACTATTGCCAATGGAGATATTGTTGTTGTAGACCGAAATTGCCATAAATCCGTTTTACACGCCATTATCATGACAGGCGCCATACCTGTTTTTTTGATGCCAACACGTAATCATTACGGCATTATCGGTCCCATTCCAAAAGAAGAATTTGATCCTGCCAACATTCGCAAAAAAATCGAGGCCAATCCCTTTGCCCGGGACGCCCAAATCAAAAAACCCCGTGTGCTTACTCTCACCCAGTCAACCTATGATGGCATTATCTACAATGTGGAAACCATCAAAGAAATGCTTGATGGTGAAATTGAATCACTGCATTTTGATGAAGCGTGGCTGCCGCATGCCACTTTCCATGATTTTTATAAGGATATGCATGCCATAGGTAAAAATTCTGCCAGAGCCAAAAAATCCATTATCTTTTCTACGCAGTCCACACATAAATTACTGGCAGGTTTATCACAGGCCTCACAAATTCTGGTCCAGGAATCCGAAACCGTCAAACTGGACCAGGAAGTCTTTAATGAGGCTTTCCTCATGCACACGTCAACTTCTCCGCAATATGCCATTATTGCCTCCTGTGACGTTGCTGCCGCCATGATGGAACCACCGGGTGGAACAGCTCTGGTTGAGGAATCCCTTCTCGAGGCACTGGACTTTAGACGTGCCATGAAAAAAGTCTCCCAGGAGTTCGGGCAGGACTGGTGGTTTGAGGTATGGGGACCGAATCAGTTTGCAGAAGACGGTATCGGTGAACGTAATGACTGGCTGATTCACGCCAATGATACCTGGCATGGATTTGGCAATATTGCTGCCGGCTTTAATATGCTCGATCCTATCAAGGCAACCATCATTACACCTGGATTATCCCTGGAAGGTGAATTTAAAAAAACAGGCATACCGGCTTCCATTGTCAAAACCTATCTGGCAGAACACGGCGTCATTATTGAAAAATGTGGTCTGTATTCTTTCTTCATCATGTTTACAATCGGTATTACCAAAGGCAGATGGAATACCCTTTTAACCGCTTTGCAGCAATTTAAAGACGATTACGATAAAAACCAGCCCATCTGGCGAATTCTGCCGGAATTTGCGGCAAGTTCACCGCAATATGAACGGTATGGACTGAAAGATTTATGTCAAAGCATTCATGATTTTTATCAGGAATATGACGTTGCCCGGTTAACGACGGAAATGTATCTGTCCGACATGGTTCCCGCCATGAAACCGGCCGATGCTTTTGCCAGAATGGCACATCGCAAAATTGAACGGGTACCTATTGACGAACTCGAAGGTCGTGTAACAGCTATTTTGCTTACCCCGTATCCTCCAGGCATCCCTCTTTTGATTCCGGGCGAAAGGTTTAACAAAACCATCGTTGACTATCTCAAATTCGCAAGAGACTTCAATGAAAAATTCCCGGGATTCGAAACCGATGTGCATGGACTCGTCAAACGGGAAATCAACGGAAAACGCGGCTACTTTGTCGATTGCGTCATTGATTGAATACATTCGCTTTAAACGGGAAAATGCGGCAGAAAAAACCGGCTTTTTTCATGCCGCTTTTCCTTACAGAAAACACAAAAACATGCCGGATACGACAGACCGGTTTATCCGGCAGTCTGCATGAGAACAGTTTTTCCTGAATGTTTCCATGAAAAAACGCTGGTCCTGCAGGTCAAACAACTTTTTCAAATGCAAAAAGTTGCCATCAGACAAAATAAAAAGCAGGACTTCATTGACGGTATATAATGCTTTCATAACCGGCAAAATATGAACTGACATGACAAAAGACCTGAAGACAACCATAGAAAGTGCCTGGAAAAACCGTATTAATCTGACAGCCTTATCCTCTTCAGCAGAAATACAGGCTGCCATTTCAGAAGTCATTCATCGTCTGGATCAGGGCTGGCTTCGCGTGGCGGAAAAAATCAACGGAACATGGGTTATCCATCACTGGATTAAACAGGCTGTCCTACTTTCTTTTCATATGGAAAGAAATGCCGCTGTTTTTTCTCATCCCCAAAATGCCTCCTTCAACCTGTTTTCCAACAAATTCGCTTCCTACACGCAAGATGATTTCGTTCGCGAAGGCTTTCGCATGATGCCACCGGCAACAGCCCGTTACGGCAGTTTTATTGGAAAAAACGTTGTTATCATGCCCTCTTTTATTGATATTGGTGCCCATATAGGCGAAGGTGCCATGATAGATACATGGGTCTCCGTTGGCGCCTGTGCCCAAATCGGAAAAAATGTTCATCTTTCACACGGTGTGGGGATTGGCGGCATACAGGAATTGACTCCTTCGCATCCCACCATCATAGAAGATAATTGTTTCATTGGCGAAAAATCGGAAATTGGCGAAGGCATGATGATTAAAGAAAACAGTGTCATCTCCATGGGAGTCCATCTCCGTCAGTCAACCCCTATTTATGATCAGGAAAATGATCGCCTCCTTTATGGCAGCATTCCTGCCGGCTCGATTGTGGTTTCGGGTTATCTCCCTGCCAAAAACGGCAAGTACAATCTGTACTGTGCAATCATCATCAAACGGATCGACGCAAAAACACGTGCAAAAACGTCCATTACCGATTTATTGCGGGAAATCTAAACATGAATACGACTTTGGACCTGGCAAAAGCTTTAATCGCACAACCTTCTGTCACACCAAAAGATCATTTTTGCCAGAAATTATTGAAAACCATTCTGGAGCCTATCGGATTTCAATGCGAAACCATAACCTCCAACGGAGTAACCAATTTATGGGCAAAACATAAAAATCAGCATCCCCTTATTATTCTGGCAGGACATACGGATGTCGTCCCGCCCGGGCCACTGGACAAATGGACTTGCGACCCCTTTATTCCGACAGAAAGAGATGGCCGGCTTTATGGCCGCGGCGCATCCGACATGAAAGTACCACTGGCTGCCATGATCATGGCGGCCAAGGAATTTATTCACACCTATCCGCATTACCCCGGCTCCATTGCCTTTTTAATCACCAGCGATGAAGAAGGACCGGCAACCGATGGCACGGCTTTGGTTTGCCAAATCTTAAAAGAACGGGGGGAAAAACCCGATTACTGCCTTGTGGGAGAACCCAGTTCCATAAAAAAACAAGGTGACATGATCAAAAATGGAAGACGTGGTTCTTTACTGGGCAAACTCATCATTAAAGGGATACAGGGACATATTGCCTACCCTGACATCGCAAAAAATCCGATTCATCTGGCTTTGCCTGCATTGACGGAACTTGCACAGGAAAAATGGGATGGCGGTAATGCCTACTACGATCCGACATCCTGGCAAATTTCCAATATTCACGCCGGAACAGGCGCATTTAATGTCATCCCCGGACAGATTGCCATCGACTTTAATTTTCGTTTTTCAACCGAAAATACCGTTGAAAGTCTGCAAAAACGCGTTCATGCCATTTTGGACAAACATGCATTGGAATATGATCTGAAATGGACTGTATCCGGACTGCCCTTTTTCACCCCAAAAGGCACATTGTGCAAGGCCCTTTCCCAGGCCATATTAACCGAAACCGGCATCACCCCTCAATTGTCAACAAGTGGTGGCACTTCGGATGGACGTTTTATCGCACAAATCTGTCCTCAGGTTGCTGAATTCGGGCCTTTAAATACCACCATCCATCAAATTGATGAAAATATTCCCATTGCGGATATTGAACCCTTGAAAAACATTTATAAACGAACCCTGGAAAATCTATTTTTAAAATGAATAAAGTCTATCCTTCTTTCAATACTATCCGTGACATGCTTCGACTCGCTGTTACGCAATTTAACAAGGCCAATCTTTTTTTTGGCCACGGCAGCGACAATGCCTTTGATGAAGCGGTTTATCTCATCTTGCATACGCTTTCACTGCCTGTTGATCAATTAACCCCTTTTCTGGATGCCAAACTGACTTCCGAAGAAACAGCAAAAATACGGATGCTGATTGAAAGGCGTATCTCTGAACGAATCCCGGCCCCTTATCTAACCAATGAAGCCTGGTTACAGGGATATCGCTTTTATGTCGACAAACGAACCCTTATTCCCCGCTCCTTTATTGCGGAACTGATTTTGGAGCAGTTTTCCCCCTGGCTTGAAAATCCGCAGGAACCGCAGCAGATTCTTGAACTGTGTACAGGTTCAGGCTGTCTTGCCATTATGCTGGCGGATGTTTTTCCACAAGCCATGATTGATGCCGTTGATCTTTCTTCAGATGCACTGGATGTTGCAAAAATCAATGTATCAGCTTACGAGATGGAAAATCAAATCAACCTGATACAATCCGATCTCTATGAGGCTTTGCCGCAAAGAAAATACGACCTCATCATTACCAATCCTCCTTATGTTAACAACACTTCAATGGAAAAACTGCCGCCAGAATACCTGCATGAACCCCAAATGGCATTAAAAGGCGGCAAGGATGGCATGGATATCGTCAGACAAATCATTTCAAAGGCAAAAACCTATTTAAACGAAAACGGGCTATTGGTTGTTGAAATCGGCAATGAGGCCCATCATGCCGAAGCCGCTTTTTCAGATATCGAATTAACCTGGCTTTCAACAAGTGGAGGAGACGATCGGGTCTTTCTGGTTAAAGCAGAACAATTGCAGTTTTTGTCATGATCCGCTTTTTGCAAATCAACCTGCAAAGAGGTACCAAATCCCTGCTGGAACAGGCAAGTGCTTCTTTGAATTCAGGAGAAAAAATAGGATTGGTCGGTCCCAATGGTGCCGGTAAAACCAGTTTATTTTCCCTTTTAAATAAAGAGCTTCATCCTGATCAGGGAGAAATCGATATGCCGGTACACTGGCGTATTTCCTATGTCAAACAGGAAATACCCAAACTTCACAAAACCGCTTTGGAATACGTCATTGATGGAGATACCCATTTACGGCAATTACAGCAGCAGTTTGACGCCATTCAAGACAATGAAAAACATGCCCAAAATGGACTTGAGATGGCAGAGATCCTTTCCCGTCTGGAAGAAGCCGGTGCCTACTCTGTCGATTCCCGTGCAAAACAATTGTTACTCGGTCTGGGCTTTTCCCAGGAAGAAATGCAACAACCCGTATCCAGTTTTTCCGGCGGTTGGCAAATGCGCCTTAATCTGGCCCAGGCACTGATTGCGCCATCAGACCTGCTGCTTTTGGATGAACCCACAAACCATCTGGATCTGGATGCCATAATATGGCTGGAAGACTGGCTCAAGCGTTATAACGGCACACTCATTATTATTTCCCATGACCGGGATTTTCTGGATGGCATTGTTCAGGTAATCCTGCATATCGACGGTAAAAAATTACGACGCTATAACGGCAATTATTCTGCTTTCGAACGGCAAAGAGCACAGCAGCTTGTCCTCATGCAAAGCACGATTGAAAAACAATTACGAAAGCGCGCCCACCTGGAGTCTTTCATCCGGCGTTTTAGAGCCAAAGCCAGTAAAGCCAGACAGGCCCAAAGCAGACTGAAAGCACTTGAAAAAATGGAAGAACTGACTCCTTTAAGAGCAACGGCCACCTTTTCTTTTAGCTTCAATGATCCGGAAAGTTCTCCCAACCCGCTTTTGCTCATGGAAAATATCAAAGCCGGTTATTCCGGAACACAAAACAAACCGCCCTCAACCATTCTTTCCCATATCAATTTTTCCTTGCAAACAGGAGAAAGAATTGGTTTACTGGGGGTTAATGGTGCAGGCAAATCGACTTTTATCAAAACCCTTGCCGGAGAAATACCCCCTCTTTCAGGACATTACATGACCGGAAAGGGACTCAATATCGGATATTTTGCCCAGCATCAGGTCGATATGCTAAGAAACGACGAGTCTCCTTTATGGCATCTGGCAAGAATTTCTCCTGATGCCCGTGAACA
>CAZAIY010000050.1:0-7297 GCA_964485295.1 uncultured Oxalobacter sp.
TCATGACTAATTCAATCACTACCCAAAGGCTTGTCAATCGAATTAAATTGATTGTCGTTAAATACTTTTCTCCCAATCTTGATTGCGGCACTTCCTGTCCATTCTCCTGAACTTGCTCCAATCCCTCCTGAAATGGATTGTCCTTGGCATATTCATTGGGAGAAAAAATATCCTGATTGGAATAATTCTGATTTGTGGGAAATTGAGACTGCTGCAGTTGAGCCGGTTTTTCATCGGAATAATCAAAAAACTCTGCGTACTTCTCTCTTTCTTTCAGTTCGGCAAAAGAAATTTCCGGTTTTTCCCGCATAAACCCAAAACCAGCGGGACGATATTGTTTTGCATCCAATATCACATTACGATAGGATTCTGAAAACAACCCTAATTCCCTGAAAAACGCAATAACATCCTCATTAGAGAAAACAATAGGATCTGGTGTACCCTGCTCTGAGATCATGATCTCCTCACCATTTTCTGCGAGTATTTCCACAACAGTACCGGATCCAGAATCTGGGCGTTTGAAAATCACACGGGAAACTGGTGTATTACCCACTCTGGAAATCATTTCTGTAGGACTAATATGTCTCATTGCATTTTCTTTCAGTAAAGTATCTGGTTTTCCAGTTTCAAGTATACCGCTGAATAAGTCATATGTAATTTATATCGGCAAATCAGAATAAAAAAATTGGATTCTCTTTCATTTCAGAAAGAACGATTTTGTATAAGTGTATTGATGCCATCATTAGAAATGATACTATTTTGAAATACGAAAATGACATTGCTTTAAACTAAAACTGCTTTCTTTTTATATGAAAACCTCTTTCATATTATCGATTTTTTGCTTCTTGATATCTTTATCTGCGTTTAATACTTTTGCACATGAAAATGACTACGAGGAAGGACAAAATTATTACAAACAAAAGGAATACAAAAAAGCTGTTCAGGCTTTCATAAAAGGCGCCAATAAAGGAGATGCAAAATCACAATACCGTCTCGGTATTGCCTATTTCACTGGAGAAGGAATCAAAAAAAATGATCGAGCCGCATTTGAATGGTACAAAAAAGCGGCGGAACAAGGTCTCATGTATGCACAATATAGTCTTGCAAATTGTTATGAAGAAGGTATTGGAACCCGACAGGATTTTACTCAAGCTGGCTCGTGGTACATGAAAGCCGCCATGCAGGGACACCCCATGGCGCAATACAATATTGGTATTCTTTTTGAAGAAGGAAAAGGTGACATACAAGATTTTACTGCTGCTGCCAATTGGTATGAAAAAGCAGCGGAACAAGGATTGGCTGTTGCGCAATACCGACTTGCCACCCTTTATGCACGTAATCTCGGAGTCAAATCCGATAACGAAAAAATTCTCAAATGGTATACAAAAGCAGCGGAACAAGGCGACATGAATGCCCAAATTGCATTAGGAAAAGCATATATATCAGGACATATTGTCTTGCGGGATTATGCAAAAGCTTATGAATGGAGAGCAAAAGCAGCGCAGCAAGGTGATTTTGACAGCCAGATGGCAGCCGGTCTGGCACTAAGAAATGGACTTGGCGTTCCTAAAAATCCAGGAAAAGCCTTGCAATGGTATCTTCTGGCTGCCAACCATGATTCTCCGGAGGCCTGGTACATTGTTGGTACCATGTATGAATTTGGAGAAGCAGGACCGGCAGATCCTGCTACCGCTTTTTCCTGGTATGAAAAAGCCGCTGAACGTGATCATCCCAATGCGCAATTCAGTTTAGGAATGCTATACGAAATGGGTAGAGGCGTAAAACACAGTCGAGAAAAAGCCCGTTACTGGTTTGCCCGTGCAGCACAAAAAGGACTAAGAGAAGCAGAACAACTGCTCAATCTAATCTCAAGCACGCCATCTCAAACAACCGAAAACCTGTCTGCTTCGTCTCCCAAACATTAATGACTCAAATAGTATTTAAAAAATCACTTCCTTTACATCGCAAAAATTTTTTTAAAGGACTACAATAAAAACTCCTTCTCAAGCTGCAAAGGAAAGTACTATGTCTGGCATTTTACAAAATAAAGACTTTTCCGTTAGCGTTGCCAATCATCCCTCCCGGGAACTGATTGGTATAAAAATTCGAACTAATATGCATACCTGCAAGGATGATTGCCCTAAACTTTGGAAAAATTTCCCGGCACCGTTTGCATCCTGTTTGGATTTAAAAAAAGATAATCCTGCCTGGGGAGCCTGTTGTGCCTATGATGCGGCAAGTGGTGATTTCGATTACTGGGCATTAGTTCAGCCCTCACAAGAACAACCAATTTCAGAAGAATTCAAAACATTCATACTTCCTTCAGGTTTGTATGCGGAATGTCATTTAACTTCCATTGCTGAAATTCATACTGCCTATTATTATCTTTATTCCATATGGTTACCTTCCCAATCGGGTTACACTTTTTTGGAAGATGCCGTCAGCTTTGAATATTATCCCCCTGAATTTGCCAGAACAGGGAAACTTAGCATTTATATTCCCCTTGCAATAAGATAACAAAATTATAATTTTTATTGCTTATATTAAAATCAATATCATGTCAATAAAAAAATCGTAAAATTAACAAAAAAAATACACAAATAAACCTTTTTTCAGTAAAATATAGATAAAGAGATAGTGAACTTACTTTCAAAACGGTTGAGGCCATCAACCGGAAAGTAAATAGGATAGTGGTGTTTTCGAATCAATAATTTGTTTTTTTACAATAAAACATGGAAAACACACCATCTTTCAAAGACTGCGCTCCAAAAGAGCAATGATAGGAAGTTTTGTCCAGTAATGGGGGAAACCCTAAATGAAAGGAAAGCATTATGCCTGCTACACTGCCTCTAGACATATCGTTGCAAATCGTGCCCCGCCCAACAATCAAATTGATGGGTGTGAAGATTAATACAGATATGCAAACCGCAATGGAAGATATCAAAAAATTACAAAATGATATCAAACCGCAAATTAGTGAGCTGATTTCAAGAAAAGAAAACGCTTCAACATACGGAATTTCCTGGGATGTTGATGCAAAAAATCACAGCTTTAATTACTGTGTTGCAGTCCAACCCACTGTAAATAGTGTTCTTCCTGACGAATTTGAGGAAATTGTTATTCCCGGTGGCTTGTATGTAGAATGTATATTGCCTTCTCATGATGATCTTTATCGACTTTACAACTATTTACATTACAAATGGTTGCCGGAACAAGATAAAAATGTCGAAATCAGTGATTCTCCATTCTATGAGTTATACCCCAACAGCTACCTGAAGGAAGAACCTATAAAATTATATATACCTGTAGTTGGTGTATAAGAACATTTGGATTATTAGACCATGCCAATTATCGTTTTACCCTAGCCGACAGAAAAAAACTGTCGGCTGGTTTTATCTTATAGGATAAAATTAATAATCCGGCAAATCACATTGAAACCATCATGGAACATCAATATCTCTCCCTGCTAGAAGACATTTTGGATAACGGTATTCAAAAAAATGACCGAACTGGTACAGGAACATTATCCGTTTTTGGAAGAATGTATCGTCACGATCTGTCCAAAGGTTTTCCGTTACTGACAACCAAACAATTGCATATCCGTTCCATCATTCATGAATTGCTCTGGTTTTTAAAAGGGGGAACCAATATCCAATATCTTAATGAAAACGGTGTGACCATTTGGGATGAATGGGCTACACCAGATGGCGAATTAGGTCCCATATATGGAGCGCAATGGCGCAATTGGCAAGGACATGATGGTGAAATTTATGACCAGGTCGAAGCTATTATTCAAAGCATAAAAAACAACCCCGATAGCAGAAGACATATTATCAATGCATGGAACGTTTCTCTTTTACCCAACGAATCAAAAAGTCCCCAGCAAAATGTTATCGATGGAAAAATGTCATTGGCACCATGCCATGTCATGTATCAGTTCTGGGTCGCAAACGGAAAACTATCCGCCATGTTAACCCAACGTTCTGGCGATATTTTTCTCGGTATTCCCTATAATGTTGCCAGTTTGGGTTTTTTAACGCATATGATTGCCCATCAAACAGATCTTGAGCCAGGGGAAATTGTCCATTCCATTGGTGATCTTCATATTTACAACAATCATATGAAGCAAGTTCATCTACAACTTTCCCGGGAGCCACGAGCTTTACCGCAGCTGAGCTTTGCAAGAAAACCTAATAGCATTCTGGATTATACATTTGATGACTTCATCATCAGTGGCTATGACCCTTATCCTGCAATTCCCGCACCAATTTCGATATAAAAAATGCTTTAAAACAAAAAACGCACCTTACAAAGGCGCGTTTTAAGGGAGAGCAAGTTTTGAATACAACTACTATAAGACTTGGATATATTATAAGATTTTCCTGTTTCTAGTTGACAGGTTGTAATATCCTGTTACACTTTTCAATCTTCTGTAACACTTGGTCTTGTTTTGTAAAAAAATACAAAACAGGTTTCTTTTATCATCTGAAAAACATATCTGCTCTATTTTGAATAGCAGGCTCCCTGATAAAATTAAGGCAATTTTTGCCTACAAAATTCTTTTTCTGATGATAAAAATATTACTGAACGCAGAAAAATCTTAATCTTTGGATATAAATCATTTTGATGGAAGAGGAATGAACGAAAAGATTTCGACAGTAAAATTAAATTTCAGTGACAATACACCTGCGATTGAATTACCTGTTTACAAAGGAACAGAAGGTGCTGATGCCATAGATATGCGCTCTTTATATAACTCCGCAGGAAAACTTTCTTATGATCCCGGATTTATGGCAACTGCCTCCTGTCAATCCGCCATTTCTTATATAGATGGCGAAAAAGGTGAATTGCTTTACAGAGGTTATCCAATTGAACAGCTTGCTGTTTCCTGTGACTATATGGATACCTGTTATTTGCTTTTGAAAGGGGAACTGCCTACTCCAGAAGAAAAAGCCAGCTTCACTAAAAATGTTGCTGATTTTTCCATGGTTCATGAGCAAATGCATCTTTTCTTTCGCGGATTTAGACGAGATGCCCACCCCATGTCAATTCTGGTTGCAACTGTCGGCGCTCTATCTTCTTTCTATCACGACTCTCTTGATATTACGGATACCGAGCATCGAGAAATGGCGGCACAACGTCTCTTGGCTCACATGCCGACATTGGTAGCCATGTCCTACAAATACTCTATTGGGCAGCCGTTTATTTACCCGAATAAAGATTTATATTACACAGCCAACTTTATGCGAATGATGTTCGCAACACCTGCTGAGAACTATAAGATCAATGATGTGCTGGTTCGTGCATTGGATCGAATCTTTATCCTGCACGCAGATCATGAACAAAATGCATCGACTACAACTGTCCGTTTAGCCGGATCAAGTGGTGCCAATCCTTTTGCCTGTATTTCAGCCGGCATTTCCTGTTTATGGGGACCGGCTCATGGTGGAGCCAATGAAGCAGCCCTGTCCATGATTCGCCAGATCGGATCTGTTGATAAAGTAGGTGCTTTTGTAAAAAGCGTCAAAGATCCTGCCAACCATTCCCGTCTTATGGGATTTGGGCATCGTGTTTATAAAAACATGGATCCAAGAGCAACGTTAATACGTGAAACCTGCCATGAAGTTCTAAATGAACTGGGTCTTCACAATGATCCTCTCTTTAAAATCGCATTGGAAATTGAACGCGTTGCATTGGAAGACGATTATTTTGTTTCCAGAAAACTTTATCCGAACGTTGATTTTTATTCCGGCATCGTTCAATCCGCACTTGGCATTCCATCCAATTTCTTTACCGGTATATTTGCCCTGGCACGTACCGTAGGCTGGATTGCTCAATGGAAAGAAATGATTTCCGATCCAGACCAACGGATCGGTCGTCCCCGTCAATTGTATATAGGACATCCCCGAAGAAATGTTCCACAAAACAGAAAATAATCCTTAAAAAGGAAGCTGTAAAAGCTTCCTTTTTAGTTATTTAAAAAAGCACTATTCTTGTTGTATCATTAAAAAATACTGACTGGTACAGGGAAAAAGTATGCAAATAAAGCAGATTTCATCGACTCATTTAACACAACTTCTGTCTCTTTTGACTTTAATTTTGGGATTATTTCTTTCTGCGGAAATCCTCGCACAAGAAACAGAAACTTCTTCTCAGGAAAATATTTCTATTCAAAAAGAAAACGTTCCTGATGAACAAAAGGAAACTGCTTTACCAGCAGATGAAATCGCACAAGCCATCTCTTATTACCATCAAGGAAAATATAACGAAGCAGCAACTGCCTTTTTAGCATCCGAGACGCAAAAAACAGCTGAAATTAACTTTTACCTGGGCAACATGTATTCGTTAGGTTTGGGTTTAACCAAAGATGAAAAAAAAGCGCATGATTACTATATCGAGGCAGCCCGTCAAGGAAATGCTGCAGCCATGTTCAGTCTAGGTGTAATTTATGCGCAGGGACTTGGCACACAAAAAAATTACCCTGTTGCAGCAGAATGGTACGCTGAAGCAACAAAACAAAACTATGTACCCGCCATGCTGAATCTGGCAAATCTGTATACCGTTGGTCTAGGTGTTGAACAAAATTACGAAACCGCCCGTAACTGGTACGAAAAAGCAGCAGAACAAGGTGACAGTAATGCCATGTGCAACTTGGGAAATCTGTATCGCTATGGTTATGGTGTCCCCATGCATTTTGCCGGTGCAAAGGAATGGTATGAAAAAGGTGCCGCTAAAAATAATGAATGCTGTCTTTTGAATTTGGCCTGGTTTTATTTTCGTGGATGGGGTACCACACAGGATTTAAAACAGGCTTTGGAACTTGATAAAACAGCTGCTTTAAGAGGAAATCCTGTCGCAGCTTTCAATCTGGCTCGTATGTACCATTATGGCATGGGCACTGATGCCAACCCCAAACAAGCCTGGTACTGGTATAACCAGAGTGCGGAAAACAATTACGCTCCTGCGATAGAGCAAATTGCCATTATTTACAGGCAAGGTATTCTGGGACAAGAAGCAAATGCTGAAAAAGCTGCTGAATGGCAAAAACGGGCAAAAGAAACCGCTAAAACCGTCGCAACACCACATGATCCTTTTTCAGCAGGTGCGTATGGATTAAATAATAATGTCCATCTATTATCTGTCCAATAATAATCCGTAAAAAATACGATATCCGTTTTTTTTTGGTTTTTAAAACGTATTTAGCTTTTGCAATTGCTATTGACTGTTTTTTTTTCAAACTGGAACCATACCCAGATATTTCTCTTTCAGAAAAATATAATAATATCCCCAAAAAAAC
>CAZAIY010000051.1:0-7165 GCA_964485295.1 uncultured Oxalobacter sp.
AACTGGAATGAACTTTTTCAAAAGAATCAATAATAAAAGCAGGAAATTTCATTTCTTTTTAGCCGTTTGAATAATCTGATCGACAATATTGGCTCCAAAGACCCTTTCTTTTAATAGATGTAATCGATCTCGCACTTTTGCAGCTTTTTCAAATTCCAGATTTTTTGCATGTTCATACATTTCTTTTTCAAGACGTTTTATTTCCTTGCTTAATTGTTTTTCATTCATCGAATCATAATGAGCCTGGTCTTTTTGAATCAAAACTTCCTGACGAATCTGTTCTGAATGAAAAACACCATCAATAAGGTCCCTTACCTCTTTCATAATACCAGATGGTGTGATGTGATGAATTTCATTATAAGCAATCTGTTTGGCACGTCGCCTTTCTGTTTCTTTAATAGCCCGCTTCATTGAATCTGTACACATATCCCCATACAAAATAGCTGTTCCGTTGATATTACGAGCTGCTCTCCCAATAGTTTGAATCAAACTACGCTCAGAACGCAAAAAGCCCTCTTTATCCGCATCCAAAATTGCAACTAAAGAAACTTCAGGAATATCCAAACCCTCTCTTAATAAATTGATTCCAACCAGAACGTCAAATGTACCAAGACGAAGATCCCGAACAATTTCTACACGTTCAACTGTATCAATATCACTATGCAAATAACGAACTTTGACTCCACTTTCATTCAAAAAGTCAGTCAATTGTTCTGCCATGCGTTTTGTCAAAGTTGTAACTAGAACTCGCTCATTTTTTTCAACACGATCTTTAATTTCTAATAACAAATTATCTATCTGGGTTGTTGCCGGGCGAACAATAATTTGAGGATCAACTAGACCTGTTGGACGAACCACTTGTTCAACGACTTGATCGGAAAGGGAAAGTTCATACTCGGCAGGTGTAGCTGAAACAAAAATAGTCTGCCCTATTTTGTTCATAAATTCATCAAAACGTAATGGTCGATTATCCAATGCAGAAGGCAAACGAAAACCATAATCAACTAAATTTGTTTTTCGCGAACGATCTCCGTTATACATGCCATTTAATTGTCCAATCATGACATGGGATTCATCCAGAAAAAACAAGGTATTGGCATGTAAATAATCAACTAAAGTCGGAGGAGGATCTCCCGGTTTAGCTCCTGTCAAATGACGGGAATAATTTTCAATTCCTTTAGTAAAACCCATTTCCTGAAGCATTTCTAAATCAAAACGAGTTCTCTGATCCAATCTTTGTTCTTCTACCAATTTTCCATTTTGTAAAAAAAACTGTTTCCTTTCTCTTAATTCATCTTTAATTGTTTCTATAGCTCGTAAAACAGTTGCTCTAGGAGTAACATAATGAGAACCAGGATAAACCGTAAAACGAGGAACCCGTTGAATTACCTTGCCCGTCAATGGATCGAAAAAATGCAATGTTTCGATTTCATCATCAAACATTTCTATGCGTAAAGCATACTCTGCATTTTCAGCAGGAAAGACATCAACCGTATCCCCGCGAACACGAAAAGTTCCTCGTGAAAAATCCATTTCATTTCGGGTATACTGCATGTGCACGAGCCTGGAAATGACATCTCGTTGGGAAACTTGATCTTTTTCCCGCAGAGTTAAAATCATTTGATGGTATTCATTCGGATTGCCAATACCATAAATTGCTGAAACCGTCGCAACAATTACAACATCCTTGCGCTCCATGATGGATTTTGTGCAGGATAAGCGCATTTGTTCAATATGATCATTAATCGCCGAATCCTTTTCAATAAATAAATCACGCTGGGGAACATAAGCTTCCGGCTGATAATAATCATAATAGCTGACGAAATACTCAACAGCATTGTTTGGAAAAAACTCTCGAAATTCACTATAAAGTTGAGCTGCCAAAGTCTTGTTAGGAGCAAAAACAATGGCCGGACGACCTGTTTTAGCAATGACATTTGCCATAGTGTATGTTTTTCCAGAACCAGTTACACCCAACAATGTTTGATATGCCAATCCGTCATTCAATCCTTCAATTAACTTATTTACTGCTTCCGGTTGGTCTCCGGACGGAGGAAAAGGCTGATAAAGCTGAAAAGGGGAATTTGGAAAAGTGACTATCTTTCCTTTATCTTTTTTTACAGAAAATGGCGATAAGTGCGACATTAATTCTTTACCTTTGATAATATATTAGATTCGTCAGAAATACATAAAAATTCTGATTAATAATAATGTCGGAAAATATTAAATGGTAACACGATGAGCATATCTATACCGGAATCCATATTTACTGCCATACCAATGGCACCCCGTGATCCTATTTTAGGCATCACAGAAGCTTTTAATGCCGATCATAATCCTCAAAAAGTCAATCTTGGTGTCGGTGTTTATTATGATGATAATGGCAAAGTCCCTTTGCTAAAATGTGTTCAGCAAGCTAAGGCCTTAATTCTAGAAAAAGCTGTGCCACACACTTATCTCCCTATTGACGGTCTGCCGGATTTCAATATTGCTGTTCAAAAGATGATTTTTGGCGAAAATTGTCGTGCTTTTCAAGAAAAACGTATTATTACAGCACAGGCATTAGGTGGAACAGGAGCGCTAAAAATCGGGGCTGATTTTCTTCGTCGTTTTTTTCCAAACGCACAGGTTTGGATTAGTAACCCAAGCTGGGCAAATCATCGGGCACTTTTTGAATCATGTGGTTTTACTGTTAACACCTACCCTTATTATAAAGCGGAAACACGCGGCATTGACTTTGATGCAATGTTAACTGAATTCAAATCCATGCCAACAGGATCTGTTGTAATTATGCACGCCTGTTGCCACAATCCTACTGGTATAGATCTTTCAGATGCTCAGTGGAATGAAGTCATTTCTATAATCAAGGAACGTTCTTTAATTCCTTTTCTTGATATGGCTTATCAGGGTTTTTCTCATGGTTTAGAAAATGATGGTCGTATTATCGGAAAATTTGCTGAAAACTGTCCTTATGTTTTTGTTTCGAATTCTTATTCCAAGTCATTTTCTCTTTATGGAGAACGTATAGGCGCATTTAGTTTAGTTACGAAAACAAAAGATGAAGCTGATCGTGCCTTGTCTCAAGTAAGAAGAGTTATTCGCACAAATTATTCAAACCCTCCCCGTCATGGTGCTGAAATCGTAACTTATGTTTTGACTTCTCCCGAGTTATACACACTATGGAGTAATGAACTATCCGATATGCGCTCTCGAATTGCAAAAATGAGAGAAAAACTGGCTAAAGAACTTGCCATTTTGAAAAAAGATATGGATTTTAGCTATATTACCCAGCAAAACGGACTTTTTTCATATTCTGGTTTAACCGCAGAACAAGTTGATATATTGAAAAAAGACTATTCCATCTTTGCTGTTAGTTCCGGTCGCATTTGTATTGCAGCATTAAACTCTCATAACATTGAGCGAGTTGCCAAAGCAATTGCAAATGTACTGTAATCCATATGGCTTTTGATTAAAACCACCTTAATAAAACAAATACAACTATTTTTGTTTCTTTTATTAAAAATCGGGCAAAATCAAAAATTTTGCCCGATTTTTAATAATATGTGATTGTCGATAAATCTGCTAGATAGAACGTACTGTTTTATTCACAAGATATGCCGCTTTTCCTATTGAAAATACCACCTTATTCTCTTCTAAAGGTACTTTTAAAAACTCCATATCCTGACTTCTTGACTTATTTGATGAAAGCAAACATGCAAGCAACAGTACCGCTCCCATCCACCAGAGCATACTCTTCCATTGCATAATCACACTCCCTTAAAAAATTTCTCTAAAAAATTTTAACAAATAATCTGGAATTAAAAGTATTATAAATCTTATACTTATAAGAAATATAAAAACATTGGAAAGACTATTATTTTATATGTTTTTCTTTCTTATTTGCTGTTAGATTCCTTTTCCATTGTTTCAGTTTTTTCTTTTTCTATCTCTACAAGTCTTCTTTGTGCACGCAAACTTCCCCGATCAGCCGCTTTTTGATACCAAAATACCGCTTTTTCCAAATCCTTTTCTACACCATTTCCTGAATCATATGCCAAACCAAGTTCATATTGTGCTGGCAAAAAACCCTGTTCTGCCGCTTTCATAAACCAGTTTAAACCATATTTAATATCCTGTTTTACACCAATTCCACGAAAATACATAAAACCTATCGTACCTTGGGCTTCAATGTGTCCTTGTTCTGCCGCCCTTTGCAGCCACATCATAGCCTCACCATAAGAAGATACGAGACCTTTCCCCTCAAAATACGCCTCACCTAGCTTAAACTGTGCTTCGGGATTACCTTGTTCAGCAGATTTCGTAAACCAAACCAGTCCTTTTTCATAATCACGATCTACTCCATGCCCTTCAAAATAAATAACACCTAAACGGCATTGCGCATCATCATCACCTTTTTCAGCAATTACAGTCAATTTTTGTATTTGTTCCTGCATTTGTTGCTGTGAAACATTTTCAAATAAAAGAGATCCCCCACAAATAGCATATGCAAAATTCACATAAGTAAAAAATAGAATAAAAGACATCAAATGTGCCATTAAATTCATTCTATTTTTCATAACACCCTTACTCATAAACTCTTACTTTTTTCTATCTGCAATCACTCAAACGACCAGATTGACAATTACACCAATCTTTGACACCCTCTCCTCCACGAACCACTGAATTTTCCCCTGTTAATGTCCGTGTATCCAATAAATCTATTGCCTGTTGATACCCTTTATTTGCTGCTCGACATAACCAAACAGTCGCTTTTTGCCAGTCTTTCGGAACACCTTTTCCTTCTGCATAAAGTAATCCCAAAAGATATTCACTATTAGCATATCCTTGCTTTGCTGATTCAAGTGCCCATTTTTCTGCATAACTAAAGTCGCGATCTACACCTTGACCATATAAATACATTTCCGCAACTTTAAATTGCGCTTCTACTCTATTTTGTTGCGCTGCTTTCATAAACCAAAAAAATGCCTGTTTCATATCAGCTTGAACAATGTCACCCATGGCAAATATTTGTCCCATCATAAGTTGCGCTTCAATATCACCTTGTTCAGCTCTTTCCCTGTAGTAAGGTAAAGTATCTTTAATAGTGTATTGAACACGAGTATTTTCCACTTCTCGTTGAGGAATTTCTTGTGCAAATACCTCTCCAATCAGCATTACAGCCATGACCAATACTGATCCCAAAATTTTTATTTTCATGGTTAATTCCTGAACGTAATATTGTTTTTTTATTTTGATAAACAACAAAATAAAAAAACAATATTTTGCATAATGCTTTATAACATTATTTAGGTATAACTTTAAACCAGTTTTTAAAGTTTAATTTTTAGTTCTCGAAACACCTTAAAAAAAAAGACGATCACAATTAAAATGCAAGATCGTCTTCTTTAAAAAAATAATTATTTTTATTTTTTCTTGGGTCTATCCACTAAAACAGGAATTTTGCAAAGAGACAAGACTTTTGCAGTAACACTACCTAAAATAAGCTGCCCTAAACCAGAACGTCCATGTGATCCCATAAAAATCAAATCACAATTTTTTTCATCTGCCGTTTTGACAATTGCATTGGCCGCACTATCTGAAAAAACTATACAACGAGTATATTTTAAGCCCGCTTTTTCAGCAGCCTCTTCAATTGGCTTCAGATATTCAGCACCCATTTTTTTCATAAGCTGAACATATTCCTCCTGAACAGGATAAGTAGGAGGAACTATTTCAACATAAACAGGATATTGATACTCTGGAGCAACATAAATACCTACAACCTCAGAATGATTATCTGCTGCAAATGCAATACCATTTAATGCAGCTGTCACGGAAGTTTCGGAACCATCTGTTGGAATCAGAATTTTTTTAAACATAAAAACCTCTTCATTTCGAGCAAAAAAATTCATTGTCTATAATGAATGTCTAATCTTCGCAGTATCATTCTACTTTTGACCCTATTTATTTTTCGTTGTTTCGTAATACACGTCATTTACTCCAATTCTTCAAGACGAATACGAACGACAGATCCCATTACTGTTTCAATCTGTTCAATTTTTTTGATTGCAGCATCAATATTTTTTTCCTGTGTTTTATGAGTCAAAATAATAATATCAACCAAAGTTTCTCCTTCTCTTGGTTCCTTTTGAAGGAAAGCATCAATTGAAATATTCAAATCAGCAAGAATACGTGTAATATCTGCTAAAACACCAGGTTGATCCTTTACTTGCATCCGAAGGTAATAGCTAGTTGTTACTTCAGACATAGGAAGGATAGGTGTATTGTTCATCGCATCAGGCTGAAATGCCAAAGGCGGTACTCTGTGTTCAGGATTTACCGCATCAACACGTGCAATATCCACTAAATCAGCTATAACAGCAGAAGCAGTTGGTTCAGAACCTGCTCCTTTACCATAATATAATGTTGCCCCAACAGCATCACTATTGACCAATACCGCATTCATGGCACCTTCCACATTGGCAATTAACCGTGTCTCGGGAATTAACGCTGGATGAACTCGCAATTCAATTCCATTTGCCATTCGACGCGTAATACCCAAAAGTTTAATACGGTAACCCAACTGTTCCGCATACAAAATATCCAATGCATCTAATTTTGTGATTCCTTCAACATAAGCCTTATCAAATTGAACAGGAATACCAAAAGCAATTGCGGACATTAATGTCGCCTTATGGGCAGCATCTATTCCTTCAATATCAAAAGTTGGATCTGCTTCTGCATAACCCAGTGCCTGTGCTTCTTTTAAGACTGTATCGAAATCCAGTCCTTTTTCGCGCATTTCAGATAAGATAAAATTGGTTGTTCCATTGATAATTCCAGCAACCCATTCAATACGGTTTGCAGTTAACCCTTCTCTTAAGGCTTTAATAATCGGAATGCCGCCAGCTACAGCAGCTTCAAAAGCAACTGTTACTCCGTTTTTTTGAGCAGCACTAAAAATTTCATTTCCATGAACAGCCAGCAATGCTTTATTAGCTGTAACAACATGTTTACCATTTTCAATTGCTTTTAATACGAATTTTTTTGCTGCGTCATAACCACCAATTAATTCAACAACAATATCAATATCCGGATTAGTAACAATTAAATTACCATCTTCAACGACTTCACATTCCCCTTTTGTAATTTCTTTTGCACGGGC
>CAZAIY010000052.1:0-7100 GCA_964485295.1 uncultured Oxalobacter sp.
AAACACTCAGCATTTTCTGCAAATTTTCAGGAACCTTTGACAGAAGTTCATATTCTGGTAAATGAACTGATTTCTTTAAAAAAATAGATGGTTATAATTAAAGAAATCCGTTCTTAAAATTATCCAAAGTAATTTTTAATTCCCATATTTATGAACAAGACGATTGAATATACGTCTCATTTCAGGGATTAATTCACCGGCTGTCAGTCCAATCGGACCGTAACCATTTTGAACCAGTTCATCGGCTGCTTTTCCGTGCATCCATACGGAAGCCAGAGCGGCTTCCCATGCCGGCCATCCTTGAGTCAGCAAAGCGCCACAAATGCCAGAGAGCACATCTCCGGTTCCTGCTGTTGCAAGAGCAGGTCCACCCGTTGGGTTAATGGCAATTTTTCCATCCGGACTCCCTATAACCGTACCGGATCCTTTCAGAGCAACAACAACGTTAAGGCGTTTTGCAATTTCCCTGGCAGCCAAAAGTCGGTTGGACTGGATGTCTTTTGTGGTTGTATCCAGTAATCGGGCCGCTTCCAAAGGATGCGGTGTCAAAATGGTTGGAATGTGACGATGCCTTAAAATTTCCTGCAGAGCCATGCTGCCGGATAAAATATTGATGGCATCTGCATCGCAAACCAGCGGATTTTCCTGTTTTAAAATTGTCTCCAAAAAATCTTCTGCCGATCGGGACATGCCCAAACCCGGTCCGACAACGGATACGACTTCAGAAAAATCAAAATCAGGTGCAAAACGGAACATGAGTTCCGGTTGTCCTTCACAATACGGACAGGGTTCTTCCAGAAAAACCGTGTAAACCAGTCCTGCTCCGCAATATAGGGCTGACCGGGCTGCCAAAACAGGTGCACCCCCCATTCCTTTTGCCCCGCCCAAAACAGCCAGTTTTCCATAAGTTCCTTTATGGGAATCATGCCGGCGTTTTTTTAGCAGGGCAGAAAAAAGCAGAGGGGCATTCAGGAAATGTCCGGAGGGTGCAAACAGGGCTTTATCCACTTCCAGATGGTCAACATGTACCGTTCCGGCATGATCTTTCCCCTGAAAAGTGTGTAATCCCGGTTTGTCCCCCAAAAAGGTAAGGGTATCAGTTGCCTTCACTGCCACACCATCCTCACCTAAAACGCTTCCGGTATTTGCATTTAATCCGCTTGGCACATCCAGAGCCAATACGGGACAGTTCATCGAATTGACTATTTTTGTCAGTTCAAGAGGCAATCCCGTCAAAGGTTTTGTCAGACCGATGCCAAACATGCCGTCGACAACCAGATGCCATTTTCTGTCTGAGAGGCTGGCAGGCAAATTCCGACTTTTCAGGGGATCTAGCCATTGGATGCTGCTTTTTTCTGCCCGTTTTTGGGCAAGCTGGGCGTCTTTGGATTGAAAAGGCTGAGTGCTTACCGGTAAAACCGATACCTGCATCTTTTTTTCAGCCAGTAAAATGGCCATTTCAATTGCATCGCCTCCGTTATTGCCAGGTCCGGCCAAAACGAGTACCTGTGTATTTTTATCATGGGAAACCAGCAGTTTCAAAGCCAGATCCGCCGCTGATTTTCCAGCCCGCTGCATCAATGTTCCCGCAGGTACTTTCGCAAGTGCCTTTTCTTCGATCAGACGTAATTCCTCAATGGTATATAAACTGTTCATAGATTTTTTTCATGAAATTGGAAAATGAATTTGAGTGTTTGTTCATGAAAAGTAAAATAACACGACTCTTTAAAACGGTTTTTGATGTTTTTCTATGATTTTTCCGAATTTTGATGGATAAGGCTTTGGTAGAAAAGCCATTTTTTAGTACAATACCATCTTTCCGGAAGCAGTCTGGAAATTTTTTTGAATATGTAAAATCTCGAGTACAGCCGACAAGGGTGCTTTTTACAGGTTTTCCGGTTGTATTCAAGACTTAACCCTGGAGATCATTATGTCCGTTACTATGCGTGAAATGCTGGAGGCCGGTGTTCACTTTGGCCATCAGACACGATTTTGGAATCCAAAGATGGCACCTTACATCTTTGGTCATCGCAACAAGATCCATATTATCAATCTTGAAAAAACCCTGGCCATGTACCAGGAAGCAATGAATTATATTCGTCAACTGGCAGCCAATCGCGGCACCGTCTTGATGGTCGGTACAAAAAGACAGGCACGCGATATTATCGCGACCGAAGCGCAGCGCGCCGGTATGCCATATGTTGATCAACGCTGGCTGGGTGGTATGCTGACGAACTACAAAACCATCCGCAGTTCCATCAAACGTTTAAAGGATATGGAAACGGCTATTGAGGATGGTACTGTTGAAAAAATGAGCAAAAAAGAAGGCCTCATGTATATGCGTGAAGTCGCCAAACTGGAAAAAGCAATTGGCGGAATCAAGGATATGAACGGTCTGCCTGATGCCATCTTTGTTGTGGATGTGGGTTACCATAAAGGGGCTGTCACAGAAGCACAGAAACTGGGTATTCCGGTTATCGGCGTTGTTGATACCAACCATTCACCGGATGGTCTGGCTTATGTCATTCCAGGTAATGACGATTCTTCCAGAGCAACCCAGCTGTACGCACGTGGTGTGGCAGATGCCATTTTGGAAGGAAAGGCCAGTTCCCTGCAGGAAATCCTGGAAACGGCAAAAGGTGAATCCGCTGCTGAAAATAGTGGCGAGTAAAGGGTTCAGGGATAACTGTCATTTAAACGGTTATCCTTTTCATACGGAATGTATTGGGATGTTAGAACATCCTTGATGAGGAGGTAGCTATGGCGGAAATTACCGCTGCATTGGTTGGTCAGTTAAGAGCCAAAACAGATGCGCCAATGATGGAATGCAAAAAAGCACTGGTTGAAGCCGGTGGCGATATTGCAAAAGCAGAAGAAATTTTACGTGTCAGACTGGGGACAAAAGCATCCAAAGCGTCCACAAGAATTACCGCGGAAGGGGTGATTGCCGCATATGTTGACGGCAATAAAGGGGCTTTGGTTGAAGTCAATTGCGAAACCGACTTTGTGACAACCAATGAGGATTTTGTGAAACTGGCTGATTTATGTGCCAGACTGGCAGCAGAACAGAATCCGGCTGATGTAGCCGCTCTTTTGGCTTTGTCTGCAGGTGAGAAAACGGTTGATGAAGTCAGAACGGATCTGGTCGGACGCATTGGCGAAAACATGTCTGTTCGCCGCTTTGTCCGTTATGAGACCGCATCCAAACTGGCATTTTACCTGCATAACAAACGGATCGGTGTGATGGTGGAATATGAAGGCAGCAACGATCAGGTGGGGCGTGATGTTGCCATGCATATTGCGGCAATGAAACCGGTTGCCTTATCTGCCGAGGCAGTGCCAGCGGAATTGATCGAAAGGGAACGTTCGGTTGCATTGCAAAAAGCCAATGAGGATGCAGCCAAAGCCGCCGCCGAAGGCAGAAAACCCCAAAGTGCGGATATTTTGGCAAAACGTATCGAAGGTTCCGTTCAGAAATATCTGAAGGAAGTTTCCCTTCTGAATCAGCCTTTTGTCAAAAATGACAAACAGTCTGTTGCCCAGATGCTCAAAGAAACCGGTACAACAGTCAAATCGTTTACCATGTTTGTTGTAGGTGAGGGGCTGGAGAAAAAGGAAGACAATTTTGCTGCAGAGGTCGCTGCTCAGGTTGCCGCCGCCAAGCAAGGTTAATTCAATGAAAAAAAACGGGCCGAAAGGCCCGTTTTTGTATGGAAAACAGGTATCATAAGACGACAGTCAGAATTTCGGCATTTGAGAAGGAAGAAGGATTATGGCCACACCTATTTATAAACGCGTCCTGCTGAAACTTTCCGGCGAAGCGCTCATGGGGACCGATCAATATGGAATTAATCGTGCGGCAATTGAACGCATGGTGGAAGATGTTGTCGAGGCAAAAAAACTGGGTGTGGAAATGGCAATTGTCATTGGAGGTGGCAACATCTTCAGAGGGGTGGCGCCAGGTGCAAAAGGCATGGACCGTGCAACAGCGGATTACATGGGCATGCTCGCAACAGTGATGAATTCACTTGCATTAAGCGATGCGATGAAACAGGCCGGTTTGACGCCCAGGGTAATGTCTGCCATCGGAATAGAACAGATTGTGGAATCCTATGTACGCCCCAAAGCGCTCAAATATCTTGAGGAAGGCAAAGTGGTTGTTTTTGCCGCCGGAACCGGCAATCCGTTTTTTACAACGGATACGGCAGCAGCCTTGCGTGGTGCGGAAATGGGTGTCGAAATTGTCTTGAAAGCCACCAAGGTCGATGGGGTTTATACGGCAGACCCCATGAAAGACGCCGATGCCAAACGGTATTCCCAGATCACCTTTGATGAAGCCATTGAAAAACATCTGGAGGTAATGGATGCCGCCGCCTTTGCCTTATGCCGGGATCAGAAACTGCCGATCAAGATTTTTTCCATTTTAAAACAGGGTGCCTTAAAGCGGATTTTAGAAGGAGAAGACGAGGGAACACTGGTTCATATGTAATCCGGCTTGTTTTTTCAAATGAATCGCCTATCATAAAGAGTATCAACATAATCCAGTTTGTAAGAGGAATATATGACTATTGCTGATGTGAAAAAGAATACTGACCAGAAAATGGGCAAATCCATTGAGAAATTGAAAGCGAATCTCGCTAAAGTAAGAACAGGACGTGCGCATACCGGGATTCTTGATCATATTCAGGTCGATTATTACGGAACACCAACGCCAGTGAATCAGTTGGCCAATATTTCATTGCTTGATGCCAGAACCATTTCCGTTCAGCCCTGGGATAAAAAAATGATCAGCAGTATTGAAAAAGCCATTCGGGATTCCGATTTGGGTCTGAATCCGGCATCCCAGGGGGATCTCATTCGTGTTCCGACACCGCCTTTGACCGAAGAGCGCAGAAAAGAAATGGTCAAGCTGGTAAAAGGTGAGGGCGAGGATGCCAAGGTGGCTGTTCGTGCCGTGAGAAGGGAAGCCAATGAAGCCTTCAAAAAAATGGTGAAAGACAAAACCTGTTCGGAAGATGATGAACGGCGTGCACAGGAGGATGTGCAAAAACTCACCGACAGATATGTTCAGCAGATTGACAAGTTGATTGTGGAAAAAGAAAAGGAAGTCATGACCGTCTAAATGAATTTTTGCTGATGACATGTCAGAAAGAGCGGTTTTTCCCATTCCCGATATTTCCTTGACGCCCAAGCATATTGCCATCATCATGGATGGCAATGGACGTTGGGCAAAGGAGCGTTTTTTGCCGCGTGTGGCAGGTCATGTCAAAGGCGTTGAATCTGTCAGGAAAATCGTAAAAGCCTGTGTCAATCGCCAGATTCCCTATTTGACCATTTTTGCCTTTAGTTCGGAAAACTGGAGAAGACCCGTTGAGGAAGTAACTTTTCTCATGGAACTTTTTGTGGCTTCTCTGGAAAAGGAAGTTGCCAATTTGCATGCGAACAACATCCGTTTGAAAGTAATAGGCGATATGGCCGGTTTAAATGGAAAACTGCAGGAAACGATTCAATGGGCAGAACAGAAAACGGCAGGAAATACGAGCCTGACGCTGACCGTTTGCGCCAATTATGGGGGGCAATGGGATATCATGCAGGCAATGAAAAAAATGCTCCTGGCAAACCCCTCCCGGCTCTCATTTACGCCCGAAGAGCTCAAACCCTATTTGTCCATGGCTTATGCACCGGAACCGGATCTTTTTATCCGGACGGGAGGAGAACAGAGAATATCGAACTTTTTATTGTGGCAGTTGGCCTATACCGAATTATACTTTACCGATACCTTCTGGCCCGATTTTGATGAAAAGGCACTGGATGAGGCCATCCTTTCCTTTCAGAGCCGGGAAAGACGTTTTGGTCGTACCAGTGAACAGTTAACCGAATAGCAATGCTCAAAGCCCGTATCATCACCGCTTTATGTCTGGCAGTCGTTTTGATTGCTGTTTTGCTCTCAGGCTCATATATTGCGTTTGCCGCTTTAATGATCGTTTTTTTTGCAGGCGCGACATGGGAGCTTTTTCGTCTTTTTGAAAACCGGTATCCCGTTTTTTATGCGGCTGTTGCAACGGTTCTTTTTGCCGTTTTCATTTATCAGGTACCGGAAAATTATTTTGCTCCCTTTGCCGTCTTTTCCGTTTTGGCATGGCTTGTTTTTCTGGCACCCTCGCTTCGTTTTCCCGTCCCGGAAAAACACCATTTCGCGGATTATGGTTTTGAACTGCTGTACGGAATCAGTATTTTCAGCAGCTTTTTGGCTTTTCTTTATTTGTATCGTCAATCCCTGGTTCTGCTTTTGTCCGCTCTGGTTTTGGTGCATCTGGCCGATATCGGAGCCTATTTTGCAGGACGAACATTCGGACGACACAAATTGGCGCCTGCCATTTCCCCGGGAAAAACCTGGGAAGGGGCTATAGGCGGATTGATTGCTGTTATTGCCGTTGCAATCGGTACGGTTTTTATCAAGGGACTGGAAAACTGTATTACCGTCAGGGTGTACCATGCCTATGGATGGGCAGTCATGGTTTTGGTCGTGATTCTTTTGGTCGCATTGAGTATTCTGGGCGATTTACTCGAATCCAGGCTGAAACGACGCAGAGGATTTAAAGACAGCAGTCATCTTTTGCCCGGACATGGCGGTGTTCTGGACCGGATTGATTCGCTTATTCCGGTTCTTCCATTGACTCTTCTGATACAGATGTGGACGTAAATCTTATGCCTGTCAGAAAACAAAGCATTACGATTTTAGGCTCGACCGGTTCAATTGGTGTTTCGACATTGGATGTCATCTCGCGTCATCCCGAACGTTTTCATGTTTATGCCTTGACAGCAAACAGCCGTATCGAAGGTATCCTGCATCAGTGTGAACGTTTTCATCCGCAAGTCGCTGTTGTAGGAACAGCCCGACTGGCCGGAATTTTAGATCAGGCCCTGCGTGAAAAAGGATTGAAAACGCAGGTTGCCTATGGGGAAAAGGCTTTGTGTGAAGTGGCTTCCTCTCCGTTAGCAGATACCGTTATGGCGGCAATTGTGGGTGCGGCCGGTTTGGCACCGGCTCTTGCAGCTGCCCGTGCCGGTAAAAAAGTTCTTCTGGCCAATAAGGAAGC
>CAZAIY010000053.1:0-7088 GCA_964485295.1 uncultured Oxalobacter sp.
GCAAAAAGCCATCTCATCATCCATGATGCCTCATTAAAAAAAAACGATTTTTCCGGATCAGAAAAATCGTTAAGCATTTGTGAAAACAACAAAATTCGAGGACCTGGACTACAGTCTGAAAGGCTGGTTTTTAACCAGCCTTTTTATTTGTCTGTTTGTTTTTATTTCAAACCGGCTGAAGCACGTAATGCTGCAGCCTTGTCCGTTTTTTCCCAAGTAAATTCAGGCTCCTGTCGCCCAAAGTGGCCATAAGCGGCTGTTTTGCTATATCGAGGTTTCAGCAAATCCAGCATTTGAATAATGCCTTTTGGACGCAAATCAAAATGCTCCCGTACCAATGCAGCAATTTTTTCATCTGCAATGACACCTGTACCGGCAGTTTGAACGGTAATGTTGATAGGCCGGGCAACACCAATTGCATAACTGACCTGGACCTGACATTGACTTGCCAGTCCGGCAGCAACGATATTTTTTGCCACATAACGAGCAGCATAGGCAGCAGAACGATCGACCTTACTTGGATCTTTTCCGGAGAAGGCACCACCACCGTGTGGACAGGAACCGCCATAAGTATCAACAATAATTTTACGTCCGGTCAAACCACAGTCTCCCATTGGACCACCGATGACGAAACGTCCTGTTGGATTAACCAGATAACGGGTATCCTTGAGCCATTCCGCCGGCATGACTTTCTTGATAATTTCTTCTACAACCGCTTCCTCAATTTGTTTATGTTCCATTTCAGGAGCATGTTGAGTTGAAAGAACAATCGTTTCAGCACTAACCGGTTTACCGTTCACGTAACGCAATGTTACCTGTGATTTTGCATCCGGACGCAGCCATGGCAAACGTCCGTCTTTTCTCAATTGTGACTGGCGCTCAACCAAACGATGGGCATAGTGAATAGCCGCAGGCATCAATTCAGACGTTTCATCACAGGCATAACCAAACATCAGCCCCTGGTCACCTGCTCCCTGATCCAGATCAAGTCCTTTTCCTTCATCAACGCCCTGGGCAATATCAGGTGATTGGCGATCATAGGCAACCAGTACGGAACAGCCTCGATAATCAATACCATAATCGTTATTATCGTAGCCGATTCTTTTAATCGTTTCTCTTGCGACATCGATATAATCAATCATTGCCGATGTCGTAATTTCACCGGCCAGGATAACCAAACCTGTATTGCAAAGCGTTTCTGCCGCTACACGGGCAGTTGGATCTTTTTCAAGGATGGCATCCAAAATACTGTCTGATATCTGGTCAGCAACTTTGTCAGGATGGCCTTCAGAAACCGATTCTGAAGTAAATAAATAATCATTAGACATTCCAACAGACTCCTTAAATAGTCAAACAATATGTCGCAGTACGAAGAAGCCTGCGACGCTTTAGCGACATTTCTATACCGCCTCGCAAGTTGTCTATTAACTCGGCGGAAATTAATCTGCAGTATTTTACGCCTGAATGGCCTGTTTTTTTCAAAAATTAAAAAAATATTCCTTACTTTTATAGAGAAGAAATATGATACTTTCATGCATGCGGACATCTTTCCTGCAGAAAAATTGATAGAATCTTACCTATTTCTTAAAATAGATGCTTTTTGAGGATGGAATTTTCATTAATCCCAAGGGAAAGATGATTCCGTTTTCATTTTTTTCACTGACAACCGGATTTGAGTATTGAGCCAAACAAAATAACATCATGAAATTTATTATCTTTTTTCTCTGGCTCATTCATTGGCTGCCCTTTCCGGTTTTAGGTCGACTGGGAAAAGCTTTCGGGACGGTCTCCTATTATTTTCTTCGAGCGCGACGGGAAATTACATTGGCCAATCTACGCATCTGTTTCCCTGAAATGGATGAAAAAGCACGCATCCAACTCGCAAAAGAACATTTTCAATGCTATGCCCGCAGTGTACTGGATAGAGGTATTTTATGGTGGTCTTCCCGGGAACGCATCGAAAAACTCATTGAACTGGTACCGGCCTTTCCTTTGGAAGAGACCCAAAAAGGACCTGTTATTTTTCTTTGCCCGCATTTTGTCTGTCTGGAAATACCTGGTGTGATAGTGACATTGAATACGGTGGGAAGTTCCATGTATATCGAACAGAAAAACAAGACCTTCGACAAATTTCTGCGGCGGGGAAGAATGCGGTTTAATAAGGATACCTTACTGTTTACCCGTTTCCAGGGCATCAAGCCCATTATCCGCGCACTGAAAAAAAAGATTCCTTTTTATATGCTGCCGGATATGGATTTTGGTATGCATGATGCCGAATTCGTCAACTTTTTTGGGGAACCGGCAGCCACACTAACCGCACCTGCACGTATTGCTGCTGTGACAGGCGCCAAAGTCATCCCGGCCATCGCTTCTTTTCTCCCCGACTATAAAGGCTGGCGGGTTGAATTTTATCCTCCCCTGGAAAACTTTCCTGGCGACAATATTACAGAAGCGACCCAACGCATCAATGATTTCATCGAAGAGCGCATACTGGAACATCCGGCTGAATATTTCTGGGTACACAGACGATTTAAAACACGTCCGCCAAATAAACCCAACATTTACCATATGATTCAAAGAAGAAAAAGCAAAAGATGATGCTGGAATCCGTGACAGAATATCGTCTTTCAATACCCTTTTTCTTATCACTTTTTAAACCTGAATTGGATTCAGTCCAAACAGGTCATGTTCTTTTTTACAAAGGATTTTTCAATACATGAAAAATTATTTTAAAAAAATGAAGGGACACCGCCGTACACATTCCCGTAAACCCTTCAGTGAATTATTTTTTGCTTTTTTGGGGGCTTTTGTCGGCATTTATGCTGTCTGGCAGATCAACTATTATCTGGGAATTCAGGATAATGCCAATATTTTTCTGATTGGTTCTTTTGGTGCTTCAGCCGTTTTAATCTATGGTGCACCCATGTCCGATTTTTCCCAGCCAAGAAATCTGGTTGGAGGGCATGTCATTTCCGCCCTGACTGGCGTTATCATTCATATGCTTGTTCCCGATTCCATTGCATTATCTGCCGCATTGGCAGTTTCTCTTGCCATTGTTGGCATGCTCATCACACATACAACCCATCCGCCAGGAGGCGCAACCGCACTCATTGCTGTTACAGGAGGGGATTCCATTTTCAATTTGGGATTCCAGTATGTTTTAACCCCGGTTTTAATGGGTGTACTGATCATGCTTCTTGTCGCTCTGGCAGTCAATAATCTCTCTTCCAACGAAAAACGCCACTATCCACAATCATGGCTATAAAATTTCAGAAAAAATTCAAAATGATGGCACTCTCTGCAAGAAATTCAAAATCATGTTTTAATGTGAACCCATAAAGAAATTAAAACGAAAATGAAAATCATTTTTACTTTTGTCTTATAACCCATTCATTTATTCCAAGGAGTTTTTATATGGCCTCTCTCATTAATACCGAAGTCAAACCTTTCAGAGCCCTGGCATATCACAATGGTGATTTTGTTAAAGTCACCGAAGCTGACCTCAAAGGAAAATGGTCGGTTGTTTTTTTCTATCCGGCTGATTTTACTTTTGTCTGCCCAACAGAATTGGGCGATCTCGCTGACAATTACGAGGAATTCAAAAAAATGGGTGTGGAAATCTACTCCGTATCAACAGACACCCACTTCACACATAAAGCATGGCATGATGCTTCCGATACCATCAAAAAAATCCAGTTCCCAATGGTCGGAGATCCAACAGGAACCATTACCCGCAATTTTGAAGTCATGATCGAAAATGATGGTATGGCATTAAGAGGCACTTTCGTTATCAATCCGGATGGCATTATCAAAATTATGGAAGTACTCGATGGTAGCGTGGGACGTTCGGCAACCGAACTTATCCGTAAAATCCAGGCTGCACAATATGTCGCAACACATAAAGGTGAAGTTTGCCCGGCATCCTGGAAACCAGGTGCGGAAACCTTATCCCCATCTCTTGATCTCGTTGGAAAAATCTAACAAAAATCCGTTCCGCTTCTACAAAGTAGTGTGAGAAGCGGAACATTCTCCAGTATCATAGATCCTTGATACCATTCTTTTGTTTACTCCCTCATCATCGAAACGGACCATGTTAGACGACAATATCAAAACCCAATTGAAAGCTTACTTTGAAAAGCTGATTTATCCTATTGAAATCACCATTTCAACAAATGAAAGTGACCCATCGAAAGAAATGCTTGCCATGCTACGTGATGTTGAAAGTCTTTCCCCGATGATTCATGTCACTGAAAAAACGGATGGATCAGGGCGTAAACCCTCCTTTGCCATTAACCGTAAAGGAGAGCAAACAGGTATTGTTTTTGCCGGTATTCCGATGGGGCACGAATTTACTTCCTTTGTCCTGGCTCTTTTGCAGACAGGGGGACATCCACCCAAAGCCGATCCGGAAGTCATCGAACAGATTAAGAATCTGGATGGTCCACTTCATTTTGAAACTTATATTTCGTTGTCCTGCCAAAACTGCCCTGAAGTTGTACAGGCCTTAAACCTGATGGCTGTATTGAATCCCCGGATTTCCCATACCATGATTGATGGCGGAATTTTTTCCGGGGAAATTGCGGAACGCAAAATCATGGGTGTTCCAACCGTTTATTTGAACAGTAAGGAACTTTCGACCGGTCGCATGACAGTAAAAGATATTCTGGCTTTGATCGACACGGCAGGAGCTGAGAAGGAAGCAAAAAAAATATCGGAAAAACCCCCGTTTGACGTTGTTGTCATCGGAGGGGGACCGGCTGCGGCTTCAGCAGCCATTTATGCGGCACGAAAAGGCATTCGCACAGGTCTTGTAACGGAAAACTTTGGTGGTCAAATGCTAAAGACAACCACCATTGAAAATATTATTGCCATCAAGGAAACGGATGGCATGAAATTTGCGGCCATACTCGAGGATAACGTGGTATCCAATGGCGTTGATATCATGATGCCGCAAAGAGTAACCCGAATCATTCCTGGGGAATTGCTTGAAATTCAAATGGAAAGTGGTGCCGTCATTAAAAGCAAAACCCTGGTTTTGGCACCGGGCGCCAATTATCGCCGTTTGAATATTGAAGGGGAAGATAAATATATCGGAAGAGGCATTGCGTTTTGCGCACACTGTGACGGCCCGTTATATAAAGACAAGCATGTGGCTGTCATCGGTGGAGGAAACAGTGCCATTGAGGCAGCCATTGACCTGGCCGGTATTGCCAAACATGTCACTGTCATGATTCGAAGCGAAGTCAAGGCCGACACTGTTTTACAGGAAAAAATCAAGGAATTGCCCAATGTGACATTCAAACTGAAATCACAGCCTACGGAAATTGTGGGTGAAAAAGGACAGGTTCAAAATCTGGTCTATCGTGATTTAACCACTGATGCACAGCATCATCTGTCAGTGGATGGCATCTTCATCCAAATCGGTCAGCAACCGGCAACCGATTGGTTAAAGGATTTGGTGAAATTGAATGACTATGGTGAAATTGTCATTAATGAATATGGTCAAACTTCCGTTCCGAATATTTTTGCAGCAGGAGATGCCACCTCCTTACCTTACAAACAAATTGTTATCGCCATGGGAAGTGGTGCCACGGCGGCATTGAGTGCTTTTGACTATCTTCTCAGACGTTAACTGTTCACCCAACCATCCAAAAGGCTTTCTATGAAACGGAATTTAGAGCAGGCAGCAGAACTCATCAAAAAATCGGATGGCTTACTGATTACTGCCGGAGCCGGCATGGGAGTGGATTCCGGTTTACCGGATTTTCGGGGAAATGAAGGTTTCTGGAAAGCCTATCCTCATTTAGGCAAAGCCCGTATCCAGTTTGTGGAAATTGCCAACCCCAATGCTTTTGCCGAGACACCCTATCTTGCATGGGGATTTTATGGTCATCGTTTGCAGTTATATCGGGACACCATCCCGCATCAGGGATTTCATATTCTTCAGGAATTTGGCAATGCCATGGAACAGGGTGCTTTTGTTTTTACAAGTAATGTCGATGGCCAGTTTCAAAAAGCCGGGTTTCCGGAAGAACGGGTTGCGGAATGTCACGGATCCATTCATCATCTGCAATGCGCACATCTTTGTTCCCAATCCATCTGGTCGGCAAAGGATATCATTGTCAAAATAGACACCGATCAATGCCGTTGGGAAGCGGAGTTGCCTGTTTGCAGGGAATGCGGAAAACTGGCACGTCCCAATATTTTGTTTTTCAATGACTGGGGATGGGTTTCCGATCGAACCGACCTGCAAATGGATCGGTTAAACAAATGGTTCAGAACGGTAAGACATCCTGTCATTATCGAATTGGGTGCCGGTACAGCGGTACCGACCATTCGAAGAGCCAGTGAATCCATTGCCGCTCCCCTCATTCGAATCAATCCGACTGACTTTGAAATCCCTTCCAGGAAAAAGGATTCAATCGGTATTAACATGAAAGGTCTGGAAGCCTTGCAGCAAATACACGCCATCTGGAAGTCATTGTAAAACGACTGTCGTTTCGGACTTTTTTGGCAGCCACTTTGACTCCGGCAACTTTTACGGTTGCCGGATTGATTTTGGTGTTTTTAAACCTGGGCCAAAGCCTGATCCAAATCGGCAATCAGATCATCGATATGTTCCAGACCAATGGAAAGACGCAGCATATCCTCACTGACACCGGATTTTTTCAGTTCTTCCGCACTTAATTGGCGATGGGTGGTGGAAGCGGAATGCGTAATCAATGAACGCGAATCTCCAATATTAACAAGGCGCGTAAACAATTTGACTGAATCCAGAACCTGGGCACCTGCCGCACGGGGACTGAGACTTCCGGAAGGTTTTACACCAAAAGAAAGTATGCTGGGAGCTTTGCCATTCATATATTTTTGTAACAGGGCATGATCGGCATGTCCTGGCAAGGCGGCACAATTTACCCAGGAAACTTTTGGATGATCCTGCAGATATTTGGCAATAGCCAGTGCATTGTCGCAGGCTCTTTCCATACGCAAATGCAAGGTTTCAATACCCTGCAGGATAAGGAAGGCATTCATTGGGGACAAGGCGGCACCCATATTTCTCAAAGGAACCACACGGGCCCGGGTAATAT
>CAZAIY010000054.1:0-7049 GCA_964485295.1 uncultured Oxalobacter sp.
GCGCCTTTGGGTCTTGATGGCGGGTACCATGTACGTTTGATATAGTTGTCATCATAACGAGTGTAGGCCGTATAACGTGAACGCATCAGTTCAAGAGAGGTTTTAGGCTTTTCCTGATCAAGAAGAAAACGACTGCAGCAGGAAAGAAATGTCAGCCCACTTCCACATGGACAATCTTGTGCTTTCATGGATTTCTTTATTAGAACGGTTTGAAGAAGAACTTAATCACGACCCATGCCAATAAAATTGAAATTTATTTCTGGATGGTGTCCTGAAATAATATCCGCAATAGCCCGACCAGAACCACATCCCATTGTCCATCCTAAAGTACCGTGCCCGGTATTTAGGAAAAGATTGCTGTATTTTGTTTTACCGATATAAGGAATATTGGAAGGTGTCATGGGACGCAGTCCACTCCAGTATTGCGGTTTACTGTAATCACATGCTTCAGGAAATAATTCCTGTGTCCGCTTGGTCAATGTCTCGCATCTTGCGGAATTGAGTTCCCTTCCATAACTGTTCATTTCCGCTGTTCCGCCGACTCGAAGGCGATTTCCCAATTTGGCAAAAACCAGTTTGTGTTCCGCATCAATTAAGGAAACGGAAGGAGCGGCTTCCTGATTGAGAATAGGGAAGGTTGCAGAATATCCTTTGGCCGGATAAATCATTAGACTGATTCCCAACGGTTTTAGGAAAGGTGCAGAAAAACTGCCTAAGGAAACAACATAGGCATCTGCTTTCAAAGTTTCATACTCACCAAGGGAATTAATGATTTCTAAACCGGTAATGGAGGATGTTGTTCCCGCCCCTTCGGTTAAAAATCGAATGGCTGTTGTACTGAAACGGAAGTTGACGCCTCTGTCAGCGGCATGTTTTGCCAGACCAATCGTGAACATGCGGGCATCACCATGTTCGTCTCCAGGTGTGTAATCTCCTCCAACCAATTTGTCTTTAATGGAAGATAGAGCCGGTTCAATACGAATAACTTCTTCAGGTGTAATTGAATTGCGGGGGCATCCCAGTGAGGTCATTAATTGGGCACCCGGTTTGGAAGCTTCGTACTCTTTCGGGTCAGTAAAAAAATGCATAATGCCACGAGTCAGGTAATCATATTCGATACGAATTTCCTCTCGTAGCGCACGCAGGGTACGTAAACTGAAATCGGCAAGGGACAGGCACTGTTGCGTATTATATGCCGTTTTACTTGGCGTACATTGACGTAAGAAGCGCGCCCCCCATTCCCATTGCAATTGTTCTGCCCGAAAGCGGTAAAGTAAAGGTGCGTCCTCTTTGCCAAGCCATTTGAGAATTTTTTGAGGGGCTGAAGGATTGGCCCAGGGCTCCGAATGTGATACCGATATCTGACTTCCATTGGCAAAAGAAGTTTCCTGGGCTGGACCAGGCTGCCTTTCAATAACAGTAACCTCATGCCCTTCCTGTCTGATGAACCATGCGGCGGCGGTTCCGACTACGCCTGATCCCAATACAATAACTTTCACTTGTTCCTCGTTGATGTATAAAAGTATTAACAGATATATTAAATGATGTAAGGATGGGATCCAATTATTTATCAGAAAAGAATGGATTGTCTTTCATCATTTGTTCTGTTTTCAGGTGTTGCAATTCTGTTGAAACAGCATGGGTAATCATAACCTCTAATGTTTTTTGCATGTCATGTTTTATTTCATTGACAAGTAATGTCAGAACCTGTTCCAGAATCGTTGAAACATGCTGTTCAAGATTCTCGTCAAGTACAAAATTGATACGTTCCGTGATCTGCTTATGAATTCGTCTGTTTAAACGTTCTTCAAGTTCATTCCATAGGTGCTCATCTGACAATAAAGTGGATTGTGAGGAGGTTTTGTCCTGATCGGATATGCGTTTTTCTTCAGGTAAGAGCGTAATATCCGTTAACACGGGTATGCTCGATTGCTTTGTTAAATTGTTTGTCTGCCTTGTCGGGCTTTTTTCCGTTAGGTTTGAAAAGGAACGGCCAGCAGAAATAACTTTTCTTTTTCCTGTCACGAAGATGCCTCATGATGTAATGGGTATCCACGCTGACGATAATGGGCATAACGTTGTCGTCCAGCAAGGATGTCAGCCTGATCGGTTGAAACAAGTTCCAGTAATCGTTCAAATTGAGCAAAGTTGGAAGGGATGGTATCAGAAAGATTCACTAGTATTTGATAATGAGGCAGATTTATACCATCACTGTCAGTCAGAATCACAGGCGTACGGGAAGCTTTGGGGTCATTTGCCACTATATGTGGCAGAAAATCCAGCTCTGAAAAAGTCCATAGCGCTTCATCCAGTTGGTTCAATTGAATGCGATCGCGACAAAACAGCACGATTTTCGGGGTTGGAGAAATGGAAAGTGCTTTCCGTACCCATCGACAGGTATAGGCAATTTTATCTGCAATGTTGGTACGGAAGTCAATTCTCGTCATTTTGAATACAAAACAAAAGTCTGTAAATTAGATTTAATTAAATCATATTCATTATAGTTGAGCCGCTGAATCCATTAACCCATTATGCCGTAAAAGTGCATCAATTGTTGGTTTTCTGCCTCGAAAAGCTTCAAAAGATTCCATTGCCGGTCGTGAGCCACCTACCGCCAGAATTTCTTTAAGCAATCGATTTCCCATAACAGCTGAAATGGTATTGGTACTGTCTGACTGTGCTTCTTCAAAAGCGCTATAAACATCAGCCGACAATACTTCTGCCCATTTGTAGCTGTAGTACCCGGCAGCATAACCACCAGAAAAAATGTGATTGAATGAATGTAAAAAACGATTAAATTCAGGTGGAACAACAACAGCAAATTGTTCTCTTATTTCGTCAAGGACATTTTCAGGTGTTTTTGTCCCGTTCGGATCAAAGTCGTCATGCAAATGCATGTCTGCAAGAGAAAATTCGATTTGTCGCAATATTTGCAAACCCGATTGAAAATTTTTTGCAGCAATCATTTTGTCAAAAAGTTCACGGGGAAGCGGTTTTTTAGTAACTTCGTGTTCAGTCATATGACGAAGGACATCCCATTCCCAACAGAAGTTTTCCATGAATTGGGAAGGCAATTCAACAGCATCCCATTCAACTCCAGCTATACCGGAAACACTTAATTCATCGATTTGTGTCAGCATATGATGCAGACCATGACCGAATTCATGAAAAAGTGTTGTGACTTCACTATGGGTAAAATAGGCCGGATGCAATTTTCCGTCTTTTTCGACCGGTTCCGTAAAGTTGCATGTCAGATAGGTAACCGGTATTTGAATACCGTTTTTCGTTTTTCGGCGGCTTATTGCATCATCCATCCATGCACCGCCACGTTTTCCGGGACGGGCATAAAGATCCAGATAAAATTGCCCGATGACGTTGCCATCTTTTTTGATGCTGTAGAATTTCACATCCTTATGCCATGTCTGGGCAACTTCCTGGACAATAGATACACCAAAAAGTGTTTGAATCAATTTGAAAAGACCTTCAATGACACGATGTTCCGGAAAGTATTGTTTGACTTCCTGCTCGGAAAAGGCATAACGTTTTTCCCGAAGTTTTTCTGAGACGTATGCCATATCCCATGCACGCACCTCATCCATTCCTAGTTCCTCTTTGGCAAATGTTCGTAGTTCTTCCATGTCTTTTTCTGCAAAAGGTCTTGCACGTTTTGCCAGATCTTCCAAAAAGGAAATAACCTGGCTGGGACTTTCTGCCATTTTGGAAACCAAAGAAACTTCTGCGTAATTGCGATAATTTAAAAGGTCCGCTTCTTCACGTCTCAGACGCAATAATTCCAAAATGATATTGGAGTTATCCCATTTTGGATTGGTTCCTAGTTCAGATGCACGTGTAACATAGGCACGATAAAGCATTTCGCGAAGTTGTCGGCTATCTGCAAATTGCATCACCGGATAATAGGATGGAAAATGCAGGGTGAATTTATATCCTTCCCTGTTATCTCGTTTGGCAGCGGAACGTGCCGCAAATTTGATGTCTTCAGGTAGCCCCGAAAGCTGGTTTTCATCTTCAATATAAAAAGCAGATGCATTGGTTGCATCCAGAACATTTTCTGAAAAACGGGTTGAGAGGGCTGCCATTTTTTCCTGAATTTCAGCAAAACGTTTTTTTTTGTCTTCCGCCAATTCTGCTCCACCCAGCCTGAAATCACGCAATGTGTTTTCAATGATTTTTTTTCTTACAGGGGTTAATTTTTTATAGTTATCGCTTTGTCTGAGTTGTTGATATTTATTGAACAAGGCAATGTTTTGAGAAAGGGATGTCCAGAATTCCGTTATTTTAGGAAGGTTTTCATTGTAGACTTTTCTCAATTCAGGTGTATCAACAACGGAATTCATGTGTCGGATAATACCCCAGGATCGGCTTAACTTTTCAGTTGAATCTTCAAGCGGTGTAACGAATGCTTCCCACTCTGTAGATGTTTCCGGTTTTTCTATTTGAGTAATGATGGTTTTGCACCGGTACAGTAATTCGTCAATTGCTGGAGTGATATGTTCCGGTTTAATCAGATTAAATTGAGGCAGACCATCAAAAACAAGCAATGGGTTTTGCATGATAACTCCAGAAAAATAAATCAATTAAAAAGGGTGCACTTTCGATTTTTTGTGCACCCTTTTATTTTATCGCTTTATCAAAAACTATTTTTTAGCAGCAAGTTTCTCGTGCAATTTTTTTTCTGCGGCTTCTATGGTATTGATCATTAACATGGTAATTGTCATTGGACCGACTCCACCCGGCACAGGTGAAATATAACCCGCGACTTCTTTTGCATTGGGAAAATCAACATCACTCCATAATTTGCCATTTTCATCGCGTTCAACACCGACATCAATGACCACAGCACCCGGTTTGATCATATCCGACTTGATAATATTACGTTGTCCGGTTGCGGAAATGAGAATATCAGCTAAACGGGTGTGATGAGCCAGATCACGGGTTTTAGAATTGCAGATGGTAATGGTTGCGCCTGCCTGCAGGAGCATCATGGCCATGGGTTTTCCAACAATATTGGAGGCGCCAACAATCACAGCGTGAGCACCTGTTATCGGAAAATTGATGGATTCCAACATTTTCATTACACCATATGGCGTACATGGGCGGATTTGTGGGCGACCAGTCATCAACATACCTGCGTTAATGACATTAAAACAGTCAACATCTTTTTCAGGTTTAATTGCCGCAATAACTTTGTGTGTGTCGATATGTTTTGGAAGAGGCAGTTGAACCAAAATACCATGAATGGTTGGGTCCTCATTTAAAACATGGATACGCTCGAGAAGATCTGCTTCGCTGAAATCTTCTTCATATTTTTCCAAAACGGAATAAAATCCCAGTGCCTTTGAAGCTTTCTCCTTGTTCATGACATAAACCATAGAAGCAGCACTATCTCCAACCAAAATGACGGCAAGACCAGGTTGTTCCCCTTGTTCAGTCAGTTTTTTTGCACGAACAGCAATTTCAGCACGCAGTTTTTGTGCCAGTTCATTTCCATTAATTATTTCAGCAGTCATGTTTTTAATAAAAGAAAAAATATTAAAACGAAAAAAAGATTATAAATTTTTGTCAGTTGATTGGTTTAATCTTTCATAGCAAACCAAAATTATAATAAAGGCCGTTATTGTCGCATAGAATGTCAAAGAAAAGACCTGTTTTGCTTGCAATAGGGCTTATAAATAAAAAAAGCCCCGAATTTCAGGGCTCGTTTACGCATGAAAGATCAGATCGATTGAATATTTGATGCCTGCTTGCCTTTAGGGCCTTGAGTAACTTCAAACTGGACTTTTTGTCCTTCTTTCAGGGTTTTGAATCCGTTCATATTAATTGCGGAAAAGTGTGCAAATAAATCCTCACCGCCGTCTTCTGGCGTAATAAAACCAAAACCTTTAGCGTCGTTAAACCACTTGACTGTTCCTGTTGCCATAATAAAGAGGTCATCCTATAAAAATACATTATACTTACCTACCAGACTAATTGAAAAACGTGATACATTTTTCCAAGTCAGCCCTTTTGATATCATACAATTTACTTCATATTGGGCAATTGCAGTTACCAATATTTCATTGTTGGCGTAATGAAAAACAAAGTCAAGCGATTTTTCCAAAAATTCCATAAATATTGATAAATGTTAAGCAGAGGATGTTATATCCAGTGTTTTAATAAATTTCTTTTTAAACGGAATAAGCAAAAAAATTAAAAATCGCGTAATATCAAATCTAGTGGTTGAATTTTTTATATAAGTTCCGCAACAATATAAGTTTTAACAAGTACAAATGGGAACACATTTAGAAAATGGTGTAATACTCGAGCGAGAAACTTTACTTGCAAAACCGCCTCCTTTATACAAGGTGGTACTTTTAAATGATGATTTCACTCCTATGGAGTTTGTTATTACTGTTCTTCAGGAATATTTCCATAAGGATCGTGCTACAGCAACAGAAATTATGCTTCAGGTTCATAATGAAGGAAAAGGGATTTGTGGTGTATTTTCCAGGGATATTGCCAGCACAAAAGTTGAACTTGTATTGAGTCATGCCCGAAGTCATGGGCATCCATTGCAATGCATAATGGAGGAAGTATGATCGCGCAGGAATTAGAAGTTACCTTGCATATGGCCTTTCTTGATGCGCGTCAGGCCCGACACGAATTTATTACCGTTGAACATATGCTGTTGGCTTTGCTGGATAATCCATCTGCATCAGAGGTTTTAAAAGCATGTAATGCGAATATAGAAGATATGCGCAAGGCTTTGACCACGTTTGTAAATGACAATACACCGGTCAGACCGGGAGAGGCTGATGTGGATACACAACCAACATTGGGTTTTCAGCGTGTTATCCAGCGTGCCATTATGCATGTGCAATCTGCGTCAAACGGAAAAAAAGAAGTAACCGGCGCCAATGTTTTGGTTGCCATTTTTGGAGAAAAGGATTCCCACGCGGTTTATTATTTGCATCAGCAAGGAATTACCCGCCTGGATGTGGTCAATTTTATTTCTCACGGGGTGCGCAAGACAACGCCATCAGAACCGTTGA
>CAZAIY010000055.1:0-6997 GCA_964485295.1 uncultured Oxalobacter sp.
CGCTTGTCGTATTATTAAGAGGAAAATAAATATGACTGGTATCAAATACGTCTTAAGGCTATACTTTTCACTTGTTTGAATTTGCCACTGTCAGTGAAATTTATAAAGTCAAGTTACCTGTAGGAATAAATATGCGTTTTTCAGTCAAGAAAATTTTGGGTGTTTTTTCAATTGCTGCATGGATGGTTTTGGGACTGTCCGGTTGTGAAACAGGGGAAGAAACGATCGCAAAACTGGTTTTAAAGGCTGAAAAAGGTGATGTTGATGCCATGGTCAAAATTGCAGAAATTTATTGTGGTGGCATTAATATTGAACAGGATGATCAGGTCTGTGGAGTTTGGATGAGACGTGCTGCAGAAAGTGGTCACATGAGAGCGCAGTTTATGCTTGGAGGCATGTATCAACACGGTTTGGGCATGCGTACGGATCCAATTCAGGCCTATCGCTGGTATACCCTTTCTTTTGAACAGGGATATCAAATGTCTGGCAGTGCGGCAAAAAAACTGGAAGCAACTATGATGCCTGCACAAATAGAACGTTCCAAACAGCTTATTGAAGCAAGTAAAGAAGCAAAAAGAAGAACAGGCCGCTATTTTATTGCTGAAAAACGATAGATTTCGTTGTTGGCTAGATGGCTTCCACTCCGGTTTCTCCGGTACGGATACGGATAACCTGTTCTATATCCTGAACAAATATTTTTCCGTCTCCGATTTTTCCAGTTCTGGCAGATTTGATAATGGCTTCTATAGCCAATTCGAGCATATCTTCGGAAACAACGATTTCGATTTTGACTTTCGGAAGAAAATCGACGACATATTCTGCCCCTCGATAAAGTTCGGTATGCCCTTTTTGACGTCCGAATCCTCTGACTTCCGTGACAGTTAATCCATTGATATTGGCATCGGATAAAGCTTCTCTTACTTCATCCAATTTGAATGGTTTGATAATGGCAGTAATTTTTTTCATTGCTTTTTTTTACAAAATATCAAAAATAAAAACGGGATTGATAGATTGTAAATCAAAGTGATTGATCACGGAATTTTGACGTAATAGGGTGATACCAATTGTTTTTAAATCCATAGGAAGAGATTTGAATACCGACAGGAGCCTGTTGGCGTTTGTATTCATTTCTTCTGATGAGGAAAAGCACCCGTTCAACGGTTTCTTTATCATAACCAGCTGCGACGATTTCCTCTAAACTTTTTCTTTCCTTCATGAACATTTGAATAATAACGTCTAAAGTATCATAGGGAGGAAGAGAATCCTGATCAAGCTGGTTCAGTCTTAATTCTGCAGAAGGAGCTCTTGTCAAAATGCGTTCAGGAATCACATCAGATACCGTATTGCGATAGTGACACAGTTTGTAAACCAGAGTTTTTGGGATGTCTGAAATAACGGCAAATCCGCCTGCCATATCACCATATAACGTGCAATAACCCACTGCCAGTTCACTTTTGTTTCCGGTTGTTAACACGATTTTTCCGGATTTGTTCGAAAGAGCCATTAAAATGGTTCCGCGGATTCTGGCTTGAATATTTTCTTCTGTAGTATCTTCCGCTTTATTTGCAAATTGGGAAGACAGTGTTTTTGTAAAGGCAGTAAAACATTCATTAATGGAAATGACTTCGTGGCAGACATCAAGTCGTTTTGCCATTTCTTTGGCATCTGCCAGGGATATTTCAGATGTATAAGGCGAAGGCATCATGACGGTTTGAATGCGATTTTTTCCAATGGCATCAACCGCAATGGCTAATGTTAAAGCGGAATCAATTCCACCTGACAGTCCGATAAGGGCACCTGGAAAACCATTTTTTTCTATATAGTCACGTGTCCCCATCACCAAGACGTGATAGATTTCTTCTTCCAAAGAACGTGTTGTTGCCTGTCGTCCCGAAAGCAGTTTGCCTTGTTCAAAACGGATTAATTCAAAATCTTCCTGGCAATGTTCAAGCTGGACACACAATTTTCCTTCATGATCCAGCGCAAATGAATTGCCGTCAAATACCAGTTCGTCCTGTCCACCAACAAGATTCACAAATAGGGTGGATAAACCCTGGCTTGAAATGTTTTTTCTGAAATTTTCAATCCGTTTCGGATGATGGTTCAAATTGTAGTTTGAAGCACCTAGTACAAGTAAGACTTCTGCTCCTGCCTTTTTTGTATTTTCAGGTATGGAAGGTGCATTGGCATCATCTGAGATGTTAATGCCAAATTGGATTCCTTTTACTGCAAAAACAACGGGTTTGTTTCCGGAAGAGAAATAACGTTTTTCATCAAAACCGTCCTGATGAGATAAAACATTTTTACAGTAAGTATCAATAATTTTCCCTTCAGACAAAATGGAACAGGCGTTAAAACGTTTTTCTCCAATCAGAAAAGGATGTCCGACAAGAAGATAAAAATCTTTTATCTGAGCCAGATCTTGTGCGAGTGTATAAAGGGCAGACAGGGTTTTTTTGTAAAACTGATGGCTTAGTAACAGGTCTTTTGGCGGATAGCCGGTTAAAGATAATTCGGGCGTCACAACAATATCTGCGTTTTTGGATATTGCGCGTTGGGAAAAGTCGTAAATCAGGCGACGATTGTAATCAACATCGCCAACGATACTGTTTATTTGAGCTATAGCTATTTTAGGAGACATCTTTTTCTCGTTATCTGAATTACTGTTATTGTACGAAAGTATGATTTCAGTGAAAACATTCTCATAATCGGCGCTTTCTTTTTTTAATGATCAGATAAAAGCGGTACAATTACAGGTTTGATTTATCAGGATCTGGATTTCGTATGCAATATATTTCAACTCGTGCATCAGATAAAAAACAGGACAAACGAACCTTTCTGGAAATTTTACTGGAAGGATTGGCTCCTGATGGTGGGCTTTATATGCCTGAGGTCTATCCCAAAGTAACAGATCAGGAGTTAATGGCATGGAGAAAATTATCTTATGCCGATCTGGCATATGAAGTGCTTGTAAAATTTGTTGGTGATATGCCGAAATCGGATCTAAAAAAGATTGTACAAAAAACCTATACGTCCGAAATATATCGAAATGTTCGTTCTGATGAAGATGCTTCAAAAATTACACCATTGCGTATTCTGGAAAAAAAGGAAAACAAGACATTAGCCCTTTTAAGTTTATCAGGTGGCCCTACCCTGGCATTTAAAGACATGGCAATGCAGTTTTTGGGAAATTTGTTTGAATATGAATTGGCCCGTCAGCAGGCAGAATTGAATATTCTGGGGGCGACATCAGGTGATACGGGCAGTGCTGCTGAATATGCCATGAGAGGCAAAAAAGGTATTCGTGTTTTTATGCTTTCGCCACATAAAAAAATGAGTGCTTTTCAAACTGCACAAATGTTCAGTCTTCAAGACCCCAATATTTTCAATATTGCTGTTGATGGCGTGTTTGATGATTGCCAGGATATTGTCAAGGCGGTTTCTAATGATTTGCTATTTAAATCCCGTCAGAAGATCGGAACGGTCAATTCAATCAATTGGGCAAGGGTAATTGCTCAGGTCGTCTATTATTTCAGGGGTTATTTGGAAGCGACAGAAAATAATACGCAAAAAGTTTCTTTTACTGTTCCTTCGGGTAACTTTGGGAATATCTGTGCAGGTCATATTGCTCGTATGATGGGATTGCCTATTGCTAAACTGGTTGTGGCGACCAATGAAAATGATGTGTTGGATGAATTTTTCCAAACCGGTGTTTATCGGGTTAGAAAGTCGGCAGAAACGTTGCATACCAGCAGTCCCTCAATGGATATTTCCAAAGCGTCCAATTTTGAGAGATTCGTTTATGATTTGCTTGGACAGGATGGACAGCGGGTTAATGCACTTTTTAATCAAATAGAAAAACAGGGTTACTTTGATTTATCCGGCAAGCCAAATAGTGATGGTGATGAGTTTTTAAAGGTATCGGAATTCGGATTTGAGTCGGGTAGTTCCACACATCAGGATAGATTAAATACGATTCGTTATGTCCATCAAACATATGGTATTGTTATTGATACACATACGGCTGATGGCGTAAAAGTGGCAAAAGAGCATCAGGAGCCAGGTATTCCCATGATTGTTTTGGAAACCGCGCTGGCAGCTAAATTTAATGAAACAATTTATGAAGCATTGGGAACGGATGCCCAGCGGCCTAAAGGATTTGAAGATATAGAAAAACTGCCTCAGCGGTATGTGGTGAAACCGGTTTCTGCCACCCAGATCAAGCAATACATTGCCAAACATACCAATTTGTAGTGGTTTTTCGAGATAAGTGTTTTTACTTTTTAAACGGAAAATGGATTTGTTTTTAGATCTGAAACTATGCTAGTGAATCCCAAGATGTTGACGAAAGATGAAGCTTTGGCTCGTTTGACCGGTACTGTTTCAACGATTTCAGAAGTGGAAATGGTTAAAACACTTCATGCAAATGGCCGTTTTCTCGCACAATCAATTTTTTCTGCCATTGATGTACCCAATACGGATAATTCAGCGATGGATGGTTATGCCGTTCGAAGTGAAGACTGTGCGAGCGGAAATGCTACTTTGCAGATTGTGCAGAGAATTCAGGCAGGAAAAATCGGAAAACCCTTAAAAAAAGGAGAAGCGGCTCGCATCTTTACAGGAGCGCCTATTCCTGAAGGAGCTGATGCGGTTGTCATACAGGAAAACTGTCTGGCACAGGAAGGTATGGTTTATATCAATCATATTCCGCAACCGGGAGATCATATCAGAAAAGCCGGAGAAAGCATTAAAAAGGATGAAAAGATTTTAGAGAAAGGGACCCGTCTAAAAGCCCAGCATCTTGGATTGGCTGCCTCAATTGGTTGTTTGGATCTTCCCGTGATTCGTCGTCCCAAAGTCGCTGTCTTTTCTACAGGCGATGAGGTCGTCATGCCTGGAGACGTGCTAAAACAGGGGTACGTTTATAATTCCAATCGTTATTTATTGCGGGCATTGCTGGAAAATTTGGGATGTGACATTACTGATTTCGGTATTGTTCCGGATAATTTGGAAACGATTCAAAAAACAATAACAGAAAGTGCTTTAAACCATGATTTGATTTTAACTTCTGGCGGGATGTCTGTTGGAGAAGAAGATCATGTCAAAGCTGTATTGAGTCGTGTAGGAAAAATCAGTTTTTGGCGTGTTGCGGTCAAACCTGGAAAACCCTTGGCGTATGCCAATGTCGATGGAAAAAACAAAGCGGCTGTTCCTTTTATAGGTTTGCCGGGTAATCCTGTTTCCAGTTTTGTCTGTTTTTTGATTTTTGTGAGACCTTTTGTGTTACGTATGATGGGTATGAGTAAAATTGTGCCTCCTCATAGGATGATGCGGGCAGATTTTTCAATGCAAAAGGCAGATGACAGGAATGAATTTCTTCGTGTCCGCATAAATGATCAAAACGGATTGGATCTTTTCGATAATCAGGGATCTGGGGTTTTATCTTCGATTACCTGGAGTGATGGGGTTATTGATAATCCGCCTGGCAACGTGATTAAAAAAGGAGATATGGTTCGTTTTCTTTCTTTTGATGCATTAATGTATTCATGAATGTACAACTTCGTTTTTTTGCCAGTATCCGGGAAGCGCTTCAAATAGAAAAAGAGTTTATTCATTTGTCCAAAGAAGCTAGAACGGTTGGTGATGTTCGTGATTTTTTGATCGGAAGAGGAGGCGTTTGGGCTGAAACATTGGGGTCCGATAACGTTTTTCATATGGCTTGTGATCATAAAATAGCCACTTTGGATACTATAGTTTCCGAGGGATGTATCATTGCGTTTTTTCCACCTGTTACAGGCGGATAAAGGTGATATTGGAGATTTGAAGCAATAAAAATACCCTGCCAGTGATTTACTTTGCAGGGTATTTTTTGTAAACACATTAGAGGTTATTTAATTTTAGTTTCTTTATAGATGACGTGTTTACGAGCTTTAGGGTCGAACTTAACGATTTCGAGTTTATCAGGAGTAGTCCGTTTGTTTTTGGTTGTTGTATAGAAGTGTCCTGTCCCTGCGGTGGATTCGAGTTTAATTTTTTCTCTAGCGGATTTAGCCATGTTTTATCTCCGATCAAATTTTAATACCACGTTGACGCATATCAGCGAGGACGGCATCGATACCGAGTTTTTCGATAGTTCTGAGTCCGGCTTTGGAGAGTCTGATGGAGACCCATTTATTTTCGGATTCGACGAAGAAGCGTCTGTTTTGCAGGTTAGGCAGGAAGCGACGTTTTGTTTTTCTGTTGGCGTGAGAGACGTTATTTCCAGACAGAGGTTTTTTTCCTGTGACTTGGCACTGGCGGGCCATGTTAAAGATCTCCTATGAAAGAAAGTGTTTAAACGAGAGGGGGATTTTAGAATAAAACAGATTAAAAATCAACATGTTGTTGTAAATTAATGTGTCTTATTGTACATATTTTAGACACATTTGATGATAATCATCAATAAAGTCCATGGTAAACAACGAGATATGGGAAAATGTGTGATCATAAAAAGTTAAAAAAATAAGACAAAAGTACATAACTTTTCTGAATATTTTTTAAAAACTCTGTATAATTTTCTTTTGTGCCATTAGGAAAGATTATGCGATTAATAAAAAAGGCACTCACATTCGATGATGTGCTTCTGGTACCGGCTTATTCTGCCATTCTTCCAAAAGATACTTCTTTAGCAACACGTTTGACGCGTTCCATTTCACTGAGTATTCCTTTGATCTCGGCTGCAATGGATACCGTTACGGAAGCTCGTCTTGCCATTGCTATGGCAAGAGAAGGAGGAATTGGTGTCATTCATAAAAATCTCACACCACAGGATCAGGCAAAAGAAGTTGCCAAGGTCAAGCGTTTTGAATCCGGTGTTATTTCCGATCCGATAACCATTCCACCTTCCATGCGTATTCGTGAAGTCATGGAATTAGCTCTTCAATATGGATTCAGCGGTTTTCCTGTTGTTGAGAATGGAAAGGTTATTGGGATTATTACAAACCGTGATATTCGCTTT
>CAZAIY010000056.1:0-6995 GCA_964485295.1 uncultured Oxalobacter sp.
TTACAACTTCATCTTTTCTCCCTAGCATTCGATTGAGATTAAGTGTTACTCCTTTTACTTCTATACCATGTATTGCAGCATCATTTTTGACCATATCAAAATGAGCAGAAGATTCAAGAAGTGCCTTAGAAGGAATACACCCCACATTGACACAAGTTCCCCCTGGTGCAGGATCACCAGCAACATTTTTCCAATCATCAATACATGCGACTCTTAGACCAAGCTGTGCCGCTTTAATAGCGGCAATATAACCGCCTGGTCCGGCCCCAATTACACCAACATCAACAAGAATGCCCATTGAACTTCTCCTGTAGTTGTTTTAGTAATTTAAAGATCCAGAAGCAAACGAGATGGATCCTCTAAATTCTCTTTGATTGTTACCAAAGCTTGTACAGCTTCACTACCATCAATTAAACGATGATCATAAGAAAGAGCAAGATAATTCATCGGACGAATAACAATCTGCCCATCTTCAACGACAGGTCTTTCTCTTGTCGCATGAATACCTAAAATAGCTGACTGAGGTGGATTAATAATTGGTGTTGACATCATGGAGCCAAAAACACCACCATTTGAAATGGAAAAGGTTCCACCCGTTAAATCATCCAATGTTAACTGACCTTCTTTTGCCCTTGTACTGAATTCAGCTATTTTTTTCTCAATGTCTGCAAGTGACATTAAATCCACATCCCGCATAATGGGAACAACTAAACCACGGGGTGAACTAATAGCAATACCGATATCAAAATAGCCATGATAGACAATGTCATTTCCATCAATCGAAGCATTCACAACTGGAAATTTTTTTAAAGCAGCTACTGCTGCTTTCATAAAGAATGACATTAAACCAAGCCGTACACCATGTTCTTCTTCAAACTCTCTTCCGAGTTTACGTCTAATATCCAAGACTGGCTGCATATTAACTTCATTGAAAGTTGTTAATGTTGCATTAGTCAATTGAGACTGAATAAGTCGCTCTGCAATACGAGCACGCAAACGACTCATTGGCACACGGTTTTTAGGACGATTATTGTTTGGTGCACCAGGCATAAAGCTTGACGGCGGGGAATAAGGCACCGATTGAAGAGATGGAGGTGTTGAAGTTAATCCACCAACATCAGGACCAATTTCCATCGCACGTAAAACATCTTCCTTTAAAATACGTCCATCTTTTCCAGTTCCTACAACATCTTTGTACCCCAAATCATTTTCCGCCATCAAACGGGCAGCTGCAGGCATAACAATCCCTGCTGGATGAGATGTTTCATCATATGAATCAGATTGACTAGATGAAGCAAAAGCAACCGGTGCAGATATTGTTGCCAGATCAGGAATTTCTTTGTTCGCCTTTTCTTTCTTTTTCGTGGTGCTTTCAGAAGCAACAGCTGTTGTATCGATACGAGCAATAGTATCGCCTGCCCTGACAAACGAACCGGCTTTTTTCAACACCTCTATCAATATCCCCGAACTAGGACTGGGCAACTCAAGCACAACTTTATCTGTTTCAATATCAACAAGATTTTCATCTTGTACAACAGCCTCTCCAACACTTTTATGCCATGCAAGTAAAGCGGCCTCTGAAACCGACTCAGATAACTGCGGAACCTTTACATCCAAGACAGCCATATAGTTTCTCCACTAGTTAGACAACTACATCAATTAAAAATAAATATCATCGATTAATAACCAACCCCTTCATTTCTGAAAACGCATCATCTAGCAATTTTCTTTGCTGTTCAAGATGCATATCCAAATAACCTACTGCAGGGGAAGAACTGGCAGGACGACTTGCAACTGACAGTTTCTGTCCGGTTTTCATACCAGCTAACAAATTAGGATGAATTTGTAACCATGCGCCTTGATTTTGTGGTTCATCCTGAACCCACATTACTTCAGTACAATCTGTAAAACTTTTTAATACTCTTGAGAATAATTCTTGAGGGAAAGGATACAATTCTTCTATCCGAATAATAGCCATATCGAATTGTCCACGTTTTTTTCGTTCATTAACAAGATCGTAATATACTTTCCCAGAGCAAACCAAAACACGATTAACAGCATCTTTTTTTATTGAACTATCTACTTCCCCTATTAATGGGCGAAACTCTCCTCTGGCAAGTTCACTAATATGAGATGATGCATCCTTATTACGAAGCAAAGATTTGGGTGTTAAAACAATCAGTGGCTTCCTGTACATTCTCAGCATTTGTCGCCGCAACACATGGAATATTTGTGAAGCACAGGATGGTTGTACAACTTGAATATTTTCTTCCGCACATAACTGTAAATAGCGTTCAATTCGAGCAGAAGAATGTTCAGGACCTTGTCCTTCGTAACCATGTGGCAACAACATAACCAAACCTGAAGCACGTCCCCACTTTGCTTCTCCCGAAGTAATAAATTGATCAATAACTACTTGTGCTCCATTAGCAAAATCACCAAATTGTGCTTCCCAGATAGTCAAGGTATTAGGAGCCGCAGTGGAATAACCATATTCAAAACCCAATACAGCTTCTTCTGAAAGAACAGAATCAATAACCGTAAATTCAGCCTGTCCTTCTGATATATGACAAAGTGGAATATAAGTTCCCGCATCCCATCGTTCTCTATTTTGATCGTGAAGAACAGCATGACGATGTACAAATGTTCCTCTTCCACAATCCTGCCCGGAAAGACGAACTGGAAAACCAGCTGTTAAAAGTGAAGCAAATGCCAAATGTTCTCCCATACCCCAATCCACTCTTTCTTCACCACGCCCCATTGAAAGACGATCGTGAAGGACTCTTTCTACCAGAGGATGTACTTTAAAATCTTTGGGGATATCTGTAATGCGTTCAGTTAATCGTCTTAACTCTTCAAGAGGCAAAGCCGTATCCACTTTTTCTTTCCATTTTTTCTCCAAGTATGGACGCCATTCAGCAGCAGACTTACTGATTGCATTGGAAATCACTGGATCGATAACCGGTTCTCCTGCATCCATTCTGTTACGGTATTCCTCTACCATAGCATTGGCAATTTGTCCCGTTATCACTCCCTGAGAAATTAATTTTTCAGCATAAATATGTCGTACACCAGGATGTTGTTTGACCTTTTTATACATTAATGGCTGAGTCATAGACGGGGTATCTTGTTCATTGTGTCCCAACTTTCTGTAACAGACGACATCCACGACAACATCTTTTCGAAATTTCATCCGGAAATCAAGCGCAATTTGCATTGCCAAAGCAACAGCTTCAGGATCATCTCCATTGACATGGAGAACAGGAGCCTCAATCATTTTGACAACATCAGTACAATATAAAGAAGAACGAGAATCTCTTGGATCTGATGTTGTAAAACCAATTTGATTATTAATCACTATATGAAGTGTACCTCCAGTACTATAACCTCTAGTTTGAGCCAAATTAAGTGTTTCCATCACAACACCCTGACCCACAAACGAAGCATCTCCATGAACCAGAATCGGTAAAACCTGTGACCCATCTTCATCAGAACGATGTTTCATTCGAGCTTTGGTAGATCCCTCTACAACAGGATTAACCACTTCTAAATGTGAAGGATTAAAAGCCAACGATAAATGAACAGGTCCTCCAGGTGTCAGAATATCCCGCACAAAACCTTGGTGATACTTCACATCACCTGAACGCACATCCACTTCCTGCGTTCCTTCAAACTCCGCAAACAAATCATGTGGCATTTTGCCCATAATATTAACGAGTACATTCAATCTACCACGGTGCGCCATACCCAAAACAATTTCCTGAATACCGCTCTCCCCTGCTCTTTGAATTGCTTCATCCAAAGCAACAATAAAGCTTTCACTTCCTTCCAGTGAAAATCTCCTTTGACCGACATAACGAGTATGTAGATAACGTTCCATACCCTCAGCAGATGTCAATCTTTCCAAAATACGACGTTTTTTATCTGGTAAAAAAGCAGGTGTCGATTGAATAGATTCCAACCTTTCCTGTATCCATCGTTTTTGGGCCTGTTCACTGATATACATAAATTCCGCACCAATCATACGGCAATATGTATTTCTTAACATCTGTACCAAATTGCGAAGCGAGGCTGTTTCGGAACCAAAATATGTATTACTAATATTAAACGCCAAATCCATATCCGCTTCCGTAAACCCGTAAAAAGTAGGTTCCAGTTCTGGAATATGTGGTCGTTCACGTCTTTGAAGCGGGTCAAGATTAGCCCATCGTACGCCTTGAAAACGATAAGCAGCTGTCATTTGTTGAGCAGCGATGCGCTTTCTTTCCAATTCCGCACTTGTAGAAGGCTGTAGGGCTCGATATGGTTGTCTGGCACGCTCTGAAAATGCCGCAATAATAGGACCATGACGAATATCGGCTCTTTCACTTCCATCTACCGCAGGTACATTTTGCATGGAATTAAAATATTTACGCCAGTTTTCAGATACAGAACTTGGATTATCTAAATAGGACTCATAAAGTTCCTCAACATAAGGAGCATTTCCCGCAAACAGGTAAGTGTTCTCTTCATAATCTTGCTTCATCTTTGCACCTAACCTTTTCTCTTCTATCTGTTTCTACTTTTTCAATATTTCGTTGTAAATTAAAAAACTTTAGAAATGAATAGAATAACTTTTTCAAAGGCATACAAACATATTAGCCGTATTAGCAATATAAATAGTGAAGTTTTTTTTTTCTTTTTTTAGTATCACGACGAATGAAAATCCCCTTAAAAGAGCTTTTTTATCCTCAAGAATTATACACTTGCGTATATGTTTTGTGATTCGTATTTTTATTCATAACAAAGCATATTTTCTTGAAAGAAAATATGCTTTGTTATGAAACATATTTTTCTTAAAAATTTCAGCTTTTGGTTAAATTATCATCTGTAACCAGTAGGATTTGCAGAAAACCAACGCCAATAATCTGCGCACATTTGTTCCAAAGAATGCTCTGCTTTCCAGCCAAAAAGAGAAGCTGCCAGAGAAGGATCAACAACACTGAAAGAAAAATCCGAACTTTTTCTTTTTTTGATTTCATAGGGAATGGATTGACCAGTTACCTTTTCAAAAGTTCGTATGACATCAAGCACACTATATCCTTTACCGGTTCCCAAGTTGGCAGTAAATCCTTTTCTCTGGGAAAAAAGATATTCCAATGCATCTACATGACCTCTTGCCAAATCCATAACATGCAAATAATCACGAACCTGTGTTCCATCTTCCGTAGGATAATCATCACCAAATATGACTATCTTATCTAATTCACCAGTTACCACTTGCGCAGCATAAAACATGATATTGTCTGGAATATCTTTAGGATCTTCTCCGATACGGCCGCTAAAATGTGCCCCTGCAGGATTAAAATAACGCAAAATACCAATTGACCATTCTGGATCTGAACGCACCAACTCAGCTAAAACAACTTCTGCCATCAATTTAGAACGTCCATAAGGATTTAATGCAGATAACTTGGCAGACTCCTTAATCAGTTCTTTTCCATCTTGCTCATACATATCTGCTGAAGAACTATACAGCATATGTCGAACACCCGCATCAGACAATGCTTGCATCAAAGTTACGGTACCACTGACATTCACACTGAAATATCGTAGTGGTTCTGAAAGATATTCACTAGAAGCCTTTATTCCTGCAAAATGGATAACACCATCAATGGAATAATCAGAAAATATTCTATTTAAAAGGACACGATCTCGCACATCACATTGGTGAAAAGCAATTCCTTTTTCAGTAATTTCCTCAACTCGGAATAATGCTTCACGTGAACTATTTGCGTAATTATCAATCGCTAAAACCGGGTAACCTCTTTCTAGTAGTTCAATACATGTATGTGAACCAATATAACCGCAAGCACCCGTTACAAGAATCATAACTCCACACTCTTTACAGACAAGATCAAGAAACCAATCTCTCTCCTTTGAGAAGATTTATTATATACCTCAATAGAATGCCATTTGATGAAAAACAATTCTTTTGTTTTAATGATTTCACGTTAACGTGAATTGATAATAAAATCGGAAAATATTTTAATAAGTCTGAAAAATTATTCCAGATTCTGAATCTGTTCACGAACCTGTTCTATCAACAATTTAAGATCAATAGAGGCATTTGATACTTCACGAACTGTCGATTTGGAGCCAAGTGTATTTGCTTCACGATTTAATTCCTGAAGCATAAAATCAAGCCTTTTTCCAACTGGTCCACCTTTTTCAAGAATATTACGTGCTTCTTCAAGATGAATTGCCATTCTCGACAATTCCTCTGACACATCAATTTTCGTACCATATAACAAAACTTCTTGACGTATACGCTCATAAATATCTTGTTCAGATACAACAGGCGTATTGCCAGCTATGGTCAATCCTAATGCCTCTTGCATACGTTCTATGGATTTCTGTTGGAAATTCGATAGTATCTGTGGAATTAAAGGAGTTACTTCCTGAACAATAACCTCCATGGCATGAATTTTTTCGAGTAAGGTTGCTGAAAGTGCTTGTCCTTCTCTAACACGGGCAGAAATAAAAGAACTGACAGCAGTTGACATAGCTTCTATAAGCTGTTTTTGTAAAATTTCCTGTTCAACAGCTGCTTTCTCAATAACACCAGGCCAACAGAGTAATTCATTGATTGAAAAAGGATTTGCATCTGGAAATTTTTTAAGTGCTTCTTCCTGAAGATAAGCTAATTCATTCAATAACTCTTCGTTTAAAGCATAGGTTAAACCGGTTTGTTTCTCTCTTGCAAGAGACAGTCGACACTCTATTTTCCCTCTTGAAACCTGCTGCGTAACAATTTCACGGAAAAGCGGTTCAAAAATCCGCAATTCATCGTTCATACGAAATTGAAGATCAAGATATCGGGAATTTACACTTTTGATCTCAATTGTCAGTAACCCGGCAGCGGTTTCGGTTAAAGTAGTCGCATAACCTGTCATGCTTCGAACAGACAACATTTAATTTCCTTTTTAAAATACCGCTTATCTAGTACCAACTAG
>CAZAIY010000057.1:0-6901 GCA_964485295.1 uncultured Oxalobacter sp.
TCAACGACTGCATCAAGCATTGCCTGCACACCCTTGTTTTTAAAAGCCGTACCACACATCATAGGTACAATTTCACCGTCAATGGTGCGTTGACGCAGTGCCTTTTTGATATCGGCTTCAGGCAAATCACCTTCCTCAAGGTATTTGTTCATCAGCTCTTCATCTGTTTCAGCCGCCGTCTCAAGCAATTTTTCACGCCACTCTTGAGCCTGCGCCAATAAATTGTCTGGCACATCACGGTATTCAAATTTGGTCCCCTGAGACGCATCGTCCCAATAAATCGCTTTCATTTTAATCAGATCAACAACCCCCTCAAAGCTGTCTTCTGCACCGATAGGAACCTGTAACGGCACTGGATTCGCTTTCAGGCGTGAACGCATCTGATCATACACTTTAAAGAAATTGGCTCCAGTGCGATCCATCTTGTTAACAAAAGCCAATCGAGGTACGTTATATTTATTTGCCTGACGCCATACGGTTTCTGACTGTGGCTGCACTCCACCTACAGCACAATACACCATACAGGCACCATCCAGAACACGCATGGAGCGTTCCACTTCAATGGTAAAGTCGACGTGTCCAGGGGTATCAATAATGTTGATATGATGCTCTGGAAAATTTCCCGCCATGCCTGTCCAAAAACAGGTTGTTGCCGCAGAAGTAATGGTAATGCCGCGCTCTTGTTCCTGTTCCATCCAGTCCATGGTAGCAGCACCATCATGTACTTCACCTAATTTATGATTAACACCGGTATAAAATAGAATACGTTCGGTTGTTGTTGTTTTGCCAGCATCAATATGGGCAGAAATACCAATATTACGATAGCGTTCAATAGGGGTCTTACGAGCCATATTCAGTCCTAGTTTTTCTGATAAACAAAACCGAGCACAACATTCTTTTTAGAATCTGCCCGGCCTGCAAATAATTATTTTCAAGCAACACTCTTTTTTGCTGCTCAAAATATTCCATTAAAAACGGAAGTGAGAAAATGCTTTATTTGCTTCAGCCATGCGATGCACTTCATCACGTTTTCTCATTGCACCACCACGACCTTCCGCCGCTTCCATTAATTCTCCTGCCAAACGTTGTGGCATTGATTTTTCACTACGTTTTGTAGCAGCCTCACGAATCCAACGCATGGCCAAAGCCATACGACGAACCGGACGAACTTCTACAGGCACTTGATAGTTTGCACCACCTACACGACGAGATTTTACTTCGACAAGCGGTTTACAATTGTTTACCGCTGTCATAAAAATCTCTAATGGATCTTTTCCAGATCTATCCTGAATGATATCAAAAGCCCCATAAATAATGCTTTCTGCGACCGATTTTTTTCCAGACAACATTAAGACATTGACAAATTTGGCAACATCGACATTACCAAATTTAGGATCTGGCAAAATTTCGCGTTTAGGGACTTCACGACGACGAGGCATTTTTTTTCCTTTCTATCTTCAGCTGAGCCATTTATATGCTCTCAGTGTACCCTCATAGTACACTACTTACTCGACCATCCTGGCCGATTCATTTATCACCAAATTAAGCTTTTGCAGCAGTTTTAGCACGCTTCGCACCGTATTTGGAACGAGCTTTCTTACGGTCTTTAACACCTTGCGTATCCAATGAACCGCGTACCATGTGATAACGGACACCAGGCAAGTCTTTTACACGACCTCCACGTAATAAAACGACACTGTGTTCTTGTAAGTTATGTCCTTCACCGCCAATATACGAAATAACCTCAAATCCGTTTGTCAAACGAACCTTAGCCACTTTTCGCAATGCGGAATTTGGTTTTTTTGGAGTTGTTGTATAAACACGTGTACAAACCCCTCTTTTTTGCGGACAATTTTCCAAAGCAGGTGATTTGCTTTTTACCTTAACGGTAACACGTGGTTTACGAATCAATTGATTGATGGTTGGCATCGATCTTTCCAGCTATATTAATTATATGTAACAATCCCGGCTACATCAAAAATGTACCGGGGACTCAACGGCAAACTATCTGGCCGATAGATGAATACCAAAGTAGCTATTCAATGATTTACATTGCAATCCACAAATGGCAACCATGGGAGCCAAAGATTTTAAACCGCCTAATAATTCTAGTCAATTCCTGTTTGCTATATATTTTAAATATACGTTAAAAATAAGCCACAATAACAATGACTTTAAGAAAAAAAGCATTCCATTTTTTCTGGAATGCTTTTTCCCCAAACAAATCTATCAAAGCGAATCCGAATTTACCGAACCTATTTCATCCGTAGATACCTCATCAGATGGGATAGGATTAAAAAGCATTTCACGCTCTTCCCGTTCCAATGCTTCTCGTTCCTCCCGTTCCCAGGCTCCTTTTAGTTTACGGGCACGATGAACAGCCAACCCGGTACCGGCTGGGATCAGACGACCAACGATAACGTTTTCTTTTAATCCCCGCAAACTGTCGCGTTTACCCATAATTGCAGCTTCCGTTAAAACACGAGTGGTTTCTTGGAAAGATGCCGCTGAAATAAAGGAATCGGTTGAAAGCGACGCTTTGGTAATACCCAGCAGCACATTCTCATATGTGGCAGGAATTTTGCCTTCAGCAATAACACGATCGTTTTCATCCAGCAACTCGGAACGTTCAACTTGTTCACCAGGAATATATGAAGTATCTCCAGCATCAATGACATTCACACGGCGCAACATTTGACGAACAATAACTTCGATATGTTTATCATTAATTTTTACACCCTGTAGGCGATATACATCCTGGACCTCATCAACAATATACCGAGCCAATGCCTCTATACCCAAAAGTCTCAGTATATCTTGTGGATCTGCCGGTCCATCCACAATCATTTCACCCTTGTTTACAACCTGACCATCATGAACAAGTACTTGTTTTTCCTTACCAATCAGGAATTCATGTCGATTTCCATCCATATCGGTAATTTCCAAACGTTGCTTACCTTTTGTCTCTTTACCAAAAGCTACCGTACCTGTTACTTCTGCCAGCATACCTGCATCTTTTGGAGACCGGGCTTCGAAAAGTTCTGCAACTCGAGGAAGTCCACCTGTAATATCACGCGTTTTCTGGGATTCTGTCGGAATACGTGCAAGGACTTCACCAACAGAAACCTTTTGTCCATCCTGAACCATCAGCAAAGCACCTATTTGGAAACTGATAGTTACAGCATGTTCCGTACCAGCAATTTTTACTTCCTCACCATTATCATTTAACAATTTAACTTGTGGACGTGCTGATTTAGTTGATGATCCCCGACGTTTCGGATCAATAACGACCAATGTTGACAAACCTGTAACTTCATCTAATTGTCTTGCGACTGTAACACCTTCCTCAACATTTTCGAATTTGATCGTACCGGCATATTCCGTAATAATTGGTCGGGTCATCGGATCCCAGTTCGCCAATACCTTACCAGCCCGAATTGCCATGTTGTCATGAACAAGCAAGGTGGCACCATAAGGAACTTTATGTCTTTCTCTTTCACGACCATGATCATCAGAAATAATCACTTCACCAGAACGGGAAATGACAATCTGGTCTCCTTTTTCATTCGTGACATAGCGCATTGCTGATGTAAAATGAATGGTACCATTTGAACGGGCCTCGACATTTGACGCCACAGCAGAACGAGATGCCGCTCCACCAATATGGAATGTACGCATAGTCAACTGTGTCCCTGGTTCACCAATGGATTGTGCCGCAATTACTCCAACAGCTTCTCCAACATTGACCAAAGACCCGCGTCCCAGATCACGTCCATAGCATTTGGCACACATTCCATAACGTGTTTCACAAGTCAGTGGCGTACGGACTTTGACTTCATCAACACCAAGACGGGCAATTTCCTCGACCATGTCTTCATTTAAAAGTGTTCCCGCTTCATACAAGGTTTCCTGAGTTTCTGGATTAATGACATCATTTGCAGTGACACGACCCAAAATGCGATCACTCAAAGCCTCAATCACTTCACCACCCTCAATTAAGGCTTTCATAACAGCGCCATTCGTTGTTCCGCAATCTTCTTCTATGACAACCAGATCTTGTGTCACGTCAACTAAACGACGAGTCAAGTACCCAGAGTTTGCTGTTTTTAAAGCGGTATCAGCCAAACCTTTTCTGGCACCGTGAGTGGAAATAAAATATTGGAGAACATTCAAACCTTCACGGAAATTGGCTGTAATAGGCGTTTCAATAATGGAACCATCTGGTTTGGCCATCAAACCACGCATACCCGCCAACTGACGAATTTGTGCAGCAGATCCCCGGGCTCCGGAGTCAGCCATCATATAAATGGAATTGAATGATTCCTGGGTCGTAGCAGATCCATCCCGTTTTGTCACTTCTTCCACTTTCAGCTGATCCATCATCGCTTTACCAACGTCGTCCCCAGTTTTACCCCAGATGTCGACAACCTTGTTGTAACGTTCACCAGCCGTTACCAAACCGGAAGAATATTGCTGTTCAATCTGTTTCACTTCCTGTTCTGCTGCCGCAATTAAATCTGCTTTAACCTGAGGAACCAGCATGTCGTCAATTGCAATGGAAATACCCGCACGGGTTGCCAGTTTGAAACCAGATTGCATCAATCTGTCAGCAAAAATAACGGTTTCCCTCAAACCACAACGACGGAACGAAGCATTGATCAATTTAGAAATTTCTTTCTTTTTCAATGTCGTATTTAACAGGCTGAAAGGCAGGCCTTCTGGTAATATTTCAGATAATATGGCTCGACCAACCGTGGTTTCGTATCGAACAATGCGCCTTTCCATTTCACCCGTCTCATGATTTTTCCGCATTTCAGGAATACGTACCGTAATCCGGCTGGTTAATTCCACTTCCTTGTTGTCATACGCACGCAGTATTTCTGAAACATCAGAAAAGATCAAACCTTCCCCTTTTCCGTTAATTTTTTCCCGCGTCGCATAATACAACCCCAAAACAATATCCTGCGACGGTACGATAGAAGGTTCACCGTTAGAAGGGAAAAGAATATTATTGGAAGCCAGCATCAAAGCCCTGGCTTCGAGCTGTGCTTCAATAGATAAAGGCACATGAACAGCCATCTGGTCGCCATCAAAGTCCGCATTGAACGCAGCACAGACCAATGGATGCAACTGGATGGCTTTTCCTTCAATCAGTACAGGTTCAAATGCCTGAATACCCAGACGGTGTAATGTAGGTGCACGGTTTAACATAACCGGATGTTCCCGAATGACTTCTTCCAGAATATCCCAAACAATCCCTTCCTGCATATCAACAAGACGTTTTGCCGCCTTAATTGTCGTTGCCAACCCCATCAATTCAAGCTTATTAAAAATAAAGGGTTTGAACAGCTCTAAAGCCATCAGCTTAGGCAAGCCACATTGATGCAGTTTCAATTGCGGACCAACCACAATTACGGAGCGACCCGAATAGTCAACTCGTTTTCCTAAAAGATTCTGACGGAAACGACCGCCTTTACCTTTAATCATTTCAGCAAGCGATTTCAATGGACGCTTATTCGCTCCTGTCATCGCCTTGCCACGACGGCCATTATCTAAAAGAGAATCTACAGCTTCTTGCAACATCCGTTTTTCATTACGGGTAATAATTTCTGGAGCCCGTAATTCAAGCAAACGTTTCAAACGATTGTTACGATTAATAACCCGACGATATAAATCATTCAGATCAGAAGTGGCAAAACGCCCCCCGTCTAGTGGAACCAATGGCCGTAACTCCGGTGGCAAAACCGGAAGCACTTCCATAATCATCCATTCCGGTTTAATTCCGGAACGTTGAAAGGCTTCTAGCACTTTTAATCTTTTTGCATATTTTTTGATCTTCGCTTCCGATTTTGAATCGCGCAATTCAGCACGTAACTGTTCTGCCTCACGATCAATATCAATAGAGCGCAACAATTCACGAATACCTTCTGCCCCCATCATGGCATTGAAATCATCACCATATTCTTCATAACGGGCAACATAATCATCTTCAGACATGATTTGCCCTTTTCGTAAAGGTGTCATGCCTGGTTCAGTAACAACATACGCCTCAAAATAAAGCACTCTCTCAATATCACGAAGCGTCATATCAAGTACCATACCGAGACGGGAAGGAAGTGATTTCAAAAACCAAATGTGTGCGGCAGGTGAAGCCAATTCAATATGCCCCATTCGTTCACGCCGAACTTTTGCCAAAGTAACCTCTACCCCGCATTTTTCACAAATCACGCCGCGGTGCTTTAATCTTTTATATTTACTACAAAGGCATTCATAATCTTTAATTGGGCCAAAAATTTTGGCGCAGAACAACCCATCCCGTTCCGGCTTGAATGTGCGATAGTTGATCGTTTCAGGTTTTTTTACTTCTCCATAAGACCAGGAACGGATTTTTTCTGGTGAAGCCAGACCAATCTTAATTGCATCGAATTGTTCATCTTGTTGAACTTGCTTGAATAGATCGAGCAGCGCTTTCATATTTCACTCCAATTAAGGTGTGTACACAGCCAAAGAACTCTTTTGAAGTTTCCTTGGCTGACTAACTAGTTACGTTCCAAATCGATATCAATACCGAGAGAACGGATTTCTTTTACCAATACATTAAACGATTCAGGCATACCTGCATCGATGACATGATCACCTTTGACCAAATTCTCATAAACTTTGGTACGGCCACTTACATCATCTGATTTAACTGTCAGCATTTCCTGCAGAACATAGGAGGCGCCATAAGCTTCTAATGCCCAAACCTCCATTTCACCAAAACGCTGCCCGCCAAATTGGGCTTTACCACCTAATGGCTGCTGCGTCACCAAAGAATAAGGTCCTGTTGAACGAGCATGCATCTTGTCATCAACCAAGTGATGCAATTTCAACATATGCATGTAACCAACCGTTACCGGAC
>CAZAIY010000058.1:0-6778 GCA_964485295.1 uncultured Oxalobacter sp.
GTTTGACAACTGGGATTCTACTGACAGTCCGGAAAACCATGAGTTATCTCAGGAAATCTATAAAAAACTGAAAGAAAAAGGACTAATAGAAAGCAAAATAATTGAGCAATTCTTTGACCCTGTCAAAGAAATGTTTTTGCCTGATCGCTATATTAAAGGGGAATGTCCAAAATGTGCTGCAAAAGATCAAAACGGAGATTCATGTGAAATCTGCAGCTCTGTTTATGCGCCTACTGACTTAAAGAATCCCTACTCCATTTTGAGCGGAAAAACTCCAATACTAAAATCATCAGAGCATTTCTTCTTTAAACTGTCTGACCCGCAATGTATTGCTTTTTTGCAAGAATGGGCACTCGGTAATATAAATGGGAAACCTCGTCTACAACAGGAAGTTGCCAATAAAGCAAAAGAATGGCTTGAAGGAAAAGATGGAAAAGCAAGTGAATTGACTGATTGGGATATCAGTCGTGATGCTCCTTATTTTGGTATTGAAATTCCAGATGCTCCTGGTAAATATTTTTATGTCTGGCTAGACGCACCTGTTGGTTATCTGGCTTCCCTAAAAAATTATTTCAAAAAAACCGGTCGTGATTTTGATGCTTTTTTAGCAGATCCTAAAACCGAGCAGTACCATTTCATTGGTAAAGACATTATTTATTTTCATACTCTTTTCTGGCCAGCAATGTTACATTTTTCCGGAAAGAAAGTTCCGGACAATGTATTTGTACATGGATTTATAACCGTTTCAGGTGAAAAAATGTCTAAATCACGTGGAACAGGCATTTCACCTATCCGTTATCTAGATATTGGAATGAATCCAGAATGGTTGCGCTACTATATTGCTGCCAAATTAAATTCCCACGTTGAAGATATCGACTTTACTGCAGAAGATTTCATAGCTCGAGTCAATGCTGATCTGATTGGAAAATACGTCAATATAGCAAGCAGGGCAGCAGGATTCATTACCAAAAGATTTGCAGGAAACATTCATCTGGATGATGCCGAAACTGGTAATACTCTTTTAAATCAGTTACGTACCGGATCAAGTGAAATTGCCAATCTCTACGATACTCGCGAGTACGGTCGCGCCCTTAGACAAATCATGTACTATGCGGATTTAGTCAATGCATATGTCGATGAAAATAAACCTTGGGTACTTGCTAAGGATGCCGAAAAAACAACTCTGTTACATGGAGTCTGCAGTCATTTACTTGAGGCTTTCAGAATTTTAACCATTTACCTAAAACCCGTTTTACCTTCTCTGGCAGAAAAAGTCGAAAAATTCCTTAACCTGCCACCAATGCAATGGGATGACATTCATATCCCAATGAAAAACGGACATATCATTAATGCCTATGAACATCTTATGCAGCGTGTAGATGAAAAACAAATGGATGCATTAGTAGAAGCAAAAGAAAGCTCCACTGAACAAGCCTCGACAAACATTTCCAATATTGAAGCAATTTCACCTGAAATCACTATTGATGACTTTGCAAAAATTGATTTGCGTATTGCTAAAATTGTTGAATGCAAATTGGTTGAAGGAGCAGATCGTTTATTACAATTATCTTTAGATGTAGGTGAGGGGCGATTAAGAAATGTTTTTGCTGGTATTCGATCCGCTTACAATCCTGATCAATTAACTGGAAAAATGACTGTTGTCGTTGCCAATCTTGCTCCTAGAAAAATGAAATTTGGCATTTCAGAAGGCATGGTACTGGCTGCATCAGACAAATCGGATCCAGGCATTTACATTCTTCAACCTTGGTCAGGCGCCAAGCCGGGCATGAAAATAAAATAAAAACGGACATGTTATTTTTCTGGAAACAACCCCAATATCAATCCGACCTTGATTTGTTTCTGAAGAAACTGGTTGAAGAAAACTCTGATTTATCCGACAAAAAAGAATCCGGATTTAATCGTTTTTGGAATCATGAACCTTTGGATATTGATGAATATGTTCGAAAAAAACAAGCTTTTATTCCGCAAAAAGCCAATCCTTATCTTTAAAACATGATTGTGCCAGATTCAATATCAACGGAAGAATCAACTACCACACCTGAAGTAAATACAGAAGAGCGGGTTGCATTTGCACGGTTATATGGAGAGGCTCTTTTTGAATTACCTACTGATTTATATATTCCTCCTGAAGCACTTGAAATATTTCTGGAAGCATTTGAAGGACCGCTTGATTTGCTCCTTTATCTTATTCGGAGACAAAATTTCAATATCTTAGATATTCCAATGGCTCAGCTTACTGCCCAATACCTAACCTATGTAGATCAAATAAGACAGCATAAGCTTGAATTGGCCGCAGAATATCTCTTGATGGCAGCTGCATTGGTAGAAATTAAATCTCGCATGTTGCTTCCTGTCATAAAAACCACCGATGCAGAGGAAGCTGAAGATCCTCGAGCGGAATTGGTCAGGCATCTTCTGGAATATGAGCGGATCAAACTGGCGGCAAACAAACTGGATGAAATGCCAAAGTTGGGAGATGATTTTTTTACAACTTTTGTAACTATCCCCAAAGACACTTCTCCACGTTGGCCTAATGTATTACCCATTGATTTATATCACGCTTTTTCTGAAGTGCTTCGTCGAAACAAATTAACAGCGAGTCACACTGTCGGCAAACAGGGTCTTTCCGTTAGAGAGCATATGTCAATCATTCTCAGACGTTTGCAAACAAATACTTTTATTGAATTCTATGATTTATTTGATACAACAAAAGAAATTGCCGTCGTTATAGTTTATTTTTTGGCTTTATTAGAACTTGCAAAAGAATCTTTAATTGAAATAACTCAAGCAGAACCACTTGCGCCCATCTATATTCGACTGGCTAGCTATAAATCTTAAAAATAATTTATATATATCTGCAATTTCAGCATAAAATTGTGTTTTTCCAAGTTTTTCCTGAATTATTACTTTAAGTCATGAAAATTATTACTACTATTGAAGAATTACGAAACCAGTTACATGGACAATTACGTACGGCATTTGTTGCCACGATGGGAAACCTTCATGAAGGTCATCTGTCATTGATACGTTTGGCAAAGCAGCATGGAGATCCCGTTGTAGCATCCATCTTTGTCAATCGTCTTCAATTTGGGCCAAACGAAGATTTCGATCAATACCCTCGGACTTTTCGTGCTGACGTGGAAAAACTGGAAAAAGAAGGTGTTTACGTTCTTTTTGCTCCGACAGAAAAAGATATGTATCCTGAACCACAGGAATTCCGTGTTCAACCACCGGAAAGTTTAGGTGATATCCTTGAAGGCAAATTCCGTCCTGGATTTTTTAATGGAGTAACCACTGTCGTACTGAAGCTTTTTTCCAGTATAGCGCCAAAAATTGCTGTTTTTGGTAAAAAAGATTATCAACAGCTCATGATTGTCCGCAACATGTGCCGGCAATTTGCTCTTCCTGTCGAAATTGTTGCAGCGGAAACTTATCGGGCTGAAGACGGACTTGCTTTATCATCGCGCAATATGTATCTCTCTGCGGAACAACGAAAAGAAGCGCCTTTCCTTTATCAAACACTCCAATACGTTGCGAAACAGGTTCAAGGAGGTTATCCGGATATTTCCAAATTGGAAAAACATGCTATGGATAATCTATCGCAACGGGGATGGTCTCCTGATTATGTCTCAATCAGAAAACGAATTAATTTACAGCCCCCTACTGCCGGTGATATCGCAGAAGGAAAACCTCTTGTAGTTCTCGCCGCAGCAAGATTAGGTGATACACGACTAATTGATAATCTTGAAATATAGGTTATTGGAGGATACAGTCATGAAAAAACTCTTCGTCATTTTTCTTCTTCTATTTTCTGCCAGTACCTATGCAGAAGAGTGGAAATTTGTTGTTGCATCAGATAATGAAGAAATATCTGTCGATGTCGATTCAATTGGAACTGTCGGCAAATACAAAAGAGCCTGGAGTCTTTTTAACTATTCCGTTTCGGCAAGAGCTCCTGGTACGAAATTCGACTTCATTTCAGACCGTTCCCTTTTCTTTTTTGATTGCAAAAGAAAAAGATTAGGCAGGGCAAATCAAGTTCTTTATTCCGGCCCCAACGCTACAGGTGAATCCTATACAACGTTTTCTGGAAAAATAAGCGATATTAAATTCCAAAAAGTTGTGCCAGAAACCATTGGAGAAAACTTTTTTAATTTTGTCTGTTCATATTAAATAGAAATTAATATGACTTCCCCTTTTGTCTTTGACGAGACGTCTCCAGCTTTTCGCATAAAATAGTTAATCCTTCCAAAAAACGGGGTCCAGGTCTTTCTAAAAGATCTGGATTTATTTTATAAAGATTTCCCTTTTTTACCGCTTCCACCAACTTAAAAGAACGCCAAAAATCAAAACCATTAGAATTCCCTGTATTGTCAGAAATTAAAATGACATCGGGATTTCTTTTAATTACATCTTCCTTGACAACTTGTGACGCAACTAAAGAAGAATCTGAAAAGATATTTTGACCACCACACAATTGAATACCTTCACTAATAAGAAATTTACCACCCATTGTATAAAGCGGTCGCTCTGATATCTGATAGAAAACTGTCAATCGTTTCTTGTTCCGGTAGAGCGTTTGGAGCTTTACCAAACGCTGTTTCCAAAAACTTGCTTTTTTCAGACCGTTTTTTTTCTCGCCGACAAGAACACCCAATCTTTCAAAAGTTGTCTCAATATCGCTTAAATTCTGAATGTCACTATAAAAAACTGGAATACCCATCCGTTCTATTTTCTGAATCTGATGGATGGGATTCCCCCCTTTCCATACAATCAAAAGATCGGGTTTTAACGACAAAACCTTTTCCATATCCAAAAAACGATAGTTTCCAACTCGCGGATGTTTTTTTGCTTGATCAGGATAATCGCTGTACTCGGTTACGCCAACAATTTTCTCGCCTGCACCTATATCATATAAAAATTCTGTAATATGGGGAGAAGCAGAAATAATTCTTTGAGCCGGATTTGTCAAAGTAATGGTGTGATTATGATCATCAACCACACTAACAGCAATTGCTGAAACAGAAAAAAAATAAAATAAAAAAAAGAGTTTTTTCAAAAAAGCCATATCATTAGCCGGAAATATATATCGTACGATCTTTATGGTTTACCGCCTCTATGGGAGAACCCAAACAGGTTGAAAGCAGATCGGATTTCATCATATCTGTCGTTTTACCCGCTTTCCATGTTCCGTCTTCATTTATTAACAACACATGTGTTGCCACATCATGAATCAGGTTAAGGTCATGCATAACCATAACAACCGTTTTTTCTTTTTTTTGTATCAGTTGTTTAATCAATTTCATTAAAGATACCTGATGTTGCAAATCCAAAGCATTAACAGGTTCATCTAAAAATAAAAGTGGAGTATCCTGAACAAAAATAGAAGCTAACGCAACACGTTTTCGTTCTCCCCCTGAAAGAGTGCGTATATCACGATCTTTCAAAGAAAGTATATGAAACATATCCATTGCAAAATAAGCTGCCGTTAAATCTTCTTTTGTCTCCCAATATTGCGTCAATCCATATGGGTAACGGCCAGATAACACTACTTGCAAAACACTATGAGAAAAACTGTCTGTTTGGTTTTGGGGAAGATAGGATCGTGTTTTTGCGAGAGATAATATATCCCATTTATTTATTAATTGATTATTCAACCAGACTTCCCCCTGATTGACAGGATGTAATCCTGCCAGTGCACGTATCAAGGTAGATTTTCCTACGCCATTTTTCCCAAAAATAGCCCAACACTCTCCTTTCAAAACATGGCAATTTAAATGGGTAATAAGTTGTTTTTGATGCGTTAAAAGGTTTAAATCACAAACTCGCAACATATCAATTAACCCGATAACGATATAACTGGAAAAGAAAAATGGGAACACCAACTAAAACTGTAATCACACCAATAGGAATTTGATGAGACGAGGCGATTATTCGTGATAAAACATCTGATAAAACCAAAAAACACCCTCCTGTCAAAGTTGCAACAGGAAAAAGCAATCTATGATCCGTACCGAAAAACAATCTGCATGCATGAGGGATAATGAGTCCCACAAAACCGATACTTCCTGCTGAACTAACAGCACAAGCCGTTAAAAGAGCACTACCTATAAAAAGCGATTTTCTGATGGCAGACACATTCACACCAAAAGCTTCCGCTTCCTGAAAATGCAATGATAAAAGATTGACTGAACGGGCTATTTTAGACATCCACAGTAACACGATTATAAGAATCAAAGCAAAAAATATATTTATTTCAGATCCTTGTAAATCACCCATTAACCAAAAAACCATCCCCCGCAAATGACTATTCGATGCAAAAGATAAAAACAACATCACAACTGCACTGCATCCAAAGGCAAGAATAACACCGGTTAACAATAATTTTGCTGAACCACTACCATGATTGTCATATTTCCAGTCTTTTCTGACAAACCAGTATAAAAGCATGGATATTAGTAATGCCCCAACAAACGAAACACTTTGTACTAACCATGTTGCCCATCCCAGAAAAAGCATGAATAATGCCCCAACAGATGCACCTCCTGAAACACCCAAAACATAAGGGTCGGCTAATGGATTTCGAAGCAAAGCCTGCATCATCACCCCTGCCAAGGCCAATGAAGCCCCTGTCAGAAAAGCACACCCTGTACGTTGTATACGTAATTGCAACAACGTGACAGAAAGTGAATGAGAATTGGATTGAAACAAATTAAACGGATGGAAAAATATATCCTGAAATTCAATTTCAGCAGAC